>NZ_RZTB01000400.1:0-474 GCF_003997735.1 Mesorhizobium sp. M7A.F.Ca.MR.148.00.0.0
CATGAGTAGGATAGGTCGCAACCTTGACGTCAACGACTGTCGTCAGACCACCAAGGCCTTGGGCGCCGATACCAAGCGCGTTGATCCGCTCATAAAGCTCAATCCGCAGCCCCTCCTCTGCGCTTGACGCCCCCCTTGCGATCAGTTCCGCCATATCGATGGGCTCGTTCATGGCCTCCTTGGCCAGCAGCATCGCCTTTTCAGCGCTACCACCGATGCCGACAGAGATCAGTCCAGGTGGACACCACCCGCTGCCAAGGGTCGAAACGGTATTGACCACCCAGTCGGAAACGGAGGCGGTGGGATTGAGGGTGGTAAAACGTGCCTTGTTCTCCGACCCGCCGCCTTTCGCGGCGATGGTGATCTCAATCTGGTTACCTTGCACCAGGTCGACATGGACAACTGCCGGCGTGTTGTCTCGGGTGTTGACCCGTCTAGCGAGGGGATCCGCAACGATCGATGCCCGAAGGGGAT
>NZ_RZTB01000401.1:0-474 GCF_003997735.1 Mesorhizobium sp. M7A.F.Ca.MR.148.00.0.0
GTTGATGGCGCATATCGGCCTCGCCCTGCATTTCAGACGGGAGGCCGATGATTACCGCAAGCAGTTGACGGCGGCGCGTTTCATCGACGTCATCCGGGAGAATTCCGTCGCCAGCCGCAACACCGCCGACGCCTTCCTCAAGGAGATGCTGCATTACAATTTCATCGAGCACCTGCCGGCAACACAGGACGGCCGCATCCGCCCCATTCAGCCAACGGTGAACACGCTGGAGACGGTTGCCGGCTGGATGATGGCGCACCTGCACACGCTGGACAGTCTCGACGGTGCGAACCGTCTGGCGACGTTTCTGGAGCGGCCCGATGCTCTCGCCAGGGTGCAGCCGCTGGTGGCCGACGGCCTGATCTCCTCCAGCCCCGTGCGCGAGCCCAGGCAGACCTTTTCGCTGTTCACCTGGCTCAACAATGGCGGCGTCGTCATGGACTGGCTGATATCGGGCGTCGATCCCGACCATGC
>NZ_RZTB01000402.1:0-468 GCF_003997735.1 Mesorhizobium sp. M7A.F.Ca.MR.148.00.0.0
GGGCGATGCCGTTTCGGCGGATGGCTTCGAAGGCTTCAAGTAGGGCCAGGCTGTCGCCGGCGTAACCGCAGGAACGGGCAAAATCGGCGGCAAGGGCGTCCATTATCGCTCCCAGGGCTGATGCAGTGGGCGGGTTCGTGCTCCGACTCACATTGCGTATCCAGTATGAAAGCATAACTCAAATTACCTTAGAAGAAAAACTTCTGGGAAAGTTTGAAAACTGCGACTCGACTCCCGGCGTAAAACACAGGAATATGCGAACAAATCAGGAACAACGATGAGGCAGGGGCGATGGCATTGCCGGGCAGGGAACCAACAATCGCGCATGTCGCCTCGATCTCGGTCGAGTGCGCGGATTGCGGCCGCAACCGTTGGTGGCGACCCGATCAGCTGAAGCGGTTCGGCGTGACGGGGAACACGCCGCTTGCCGCTCTGTCGGGCCGCATCGTCTGCGCGGCTTGCCGTGCC
>NZ_RZTB01000403.1:0-467 GCF_003997735.1 Mesorhizobium sp. M7A.F.Ca.MR.148.00.0.0
GCATAAAATCGATCCTATCGGCGCGAACGGCGATTCGGTCAACTCGACTGTAAATCTATCAACGGCTTTCTTTTGGGCGGCACGATGGCCGGTCCGGTAGTGTGTCGCCTAACTGTTCGAATTTCGATATGTTGGCCGCATGGATAATCAGGCCGATGACCAACCCGACATCTTAGCCCTATTGAGAAGCACTGCAGAGTCTAGCAAGCGTCTCGCTGAGGCCATGTTGAAGGCCTATGCAGCAAACGCTTTGCCAGAACCAGCGACGCCGGACGATATCGCTCATTGGAAACAGGTTTTGGTGGATGCCAAGTCAGAATTGCTAAGGCTACACGAGGCCCACCGGACCTAAAGACCAGAAGCGCCCAGTTCATACCGAGACACTACCCAATCCCACATGCGGTGCCCCTAACGCAGTTCCATCGGAACGACGGTCGTTTCCTTGATTTCCTCCATCACGAACGACG
>NZ_RZTB01000404.1:0-465 GCF_003997735.1 Mesorhizobium sp. M7A.F.Ca.MR.148.00.0.0
TGCTGAACCGGGCCGTGACGCGCATCGTGGCGGGTGGGGTTGCCACTGCGTGCGCCTATACGGGCAGCCAACGCGACTTCGCCGCGGACGCCGTCGTGCTCGTGACGTCGCGCCAACAGGACGATGGCGTCTGGTGCGAACTGAAGGCGCGGCGAGATCAATGGGCCGATAGCGGCATCCGCTCGATCAAAATCATCGGCGATGCCGAGGCGCCTGGCCCGATCGCCTGGGCAACCTACGCCGGCCACCGTTTCGCCCGCGAGCTGGACGAAGCCGATATCGGCGACGCACTGCCCTTCCGCCGCGAGGTCACGGCGTTGGCGGCGGATTAGACGCCGGCGGCCCGGTCAGCGAATATCGGGTTGTTCAACCATACTGCATTGCACAATTCCTTCGCTTGGTCACAATGCAGGCATGGTTCGAACCGCACTCGCCGTCCTGGTGATCGATGAAAACCGCATCCGC
>NZ_RZTB01000405.1:0-454 GCF_003997735.1 Mesorhizobium sp. M7A.F.Ca.MR.148.00.0.0
ATGTTCCCCACGCTTGTCGAGGTGCCGCCGACAGGGGACAACTGGATTCACGAAATCAAATATGACGGCTATCGTACCCAGGTCATTGTTGAGGACGCAAGGCCAGAGCGATCACGCGAAGGGGCTACGACTGGTCATCGACGTACAAGACGATTGTCGAGGCGGCGGCAACCATTCCGAAGTCGGCAATCATCGATGGCGAGGCAATCGTCCTTAACCAGAAAGGCGTGTCGGATTTCCATTCGCTGCGGTCGGCGATGCGATGGGCGCCGGATCGGATCATCTTCGTTGCCTTCGATCTGCTGAACCATGACGGCATCGATTTGCGTCGCGAACCGTTGCTGGCACGTCGGGAAAAGCTGCTCGAACTCGTCGGCACCGCTAAAGGCGTGATCCAGTACAGCCACCATGTGCATGGCGGCGGGGCTGACTTTTATGCCGCGGTTGATCGGAT
>NZ_RZTB01000406.1:0-451 GCF_003997735.1 Mesorhizobium sp. M7A.F.Ca.MR.148.00.0.0
CACGATACGCTCTCGAGACAGCGGCGGCTCGCTGCTCGCTTCCTGCATGGGTGGAAGCTTTGTCCGTTGCGATCGTTTGCTGGCACTGCGGGGTTTGGCTGCCATCTGTCTTCCTTGCTGGCCGAACGTCGATTTTGGCGGGCACCGTCAGGAATGTCGACGCTGATCGCTTGACTAGTACGACGTACCATACGATGACTCGTACATCGCACGATTCATCGTATGAGCGATCTGGTTAAAGTTCATGCCGGCCGCGAGTGCGTTTATTCGCGGTTAGCAGAGCCAGGAGAAATCATGTCACGCGCAATCAAGCATCTGCTTACCGGAGGGCTAATCATCATGACCATGGCAGTTTCCGCTGCGGCTACAGCGACTGGGAACGACCTCAAGCTGACCATCGTCAATCCACAGACGCTCTACGACCCGTCGCCGAATGGCTACAGCACCGCCG
>NZ_RZTB01000407.1:0-444 GCF_003997735.1 Mesorhizobium sp. M7A.F.Ca.MR.148.00.0.0
CTTTCGCGCTCGGCGTGCTGTCGCTGCTCGGCAGCCGCGTGCCGGCTTCGCTGAAAGTGTTCCTCACAGCCCTTGCCATCATCGACGACCTCGGTGCCGTCATTATCATCGCCATCTTCTACACCAGCGGCCTTTCGCTGGCTTATCTGGGTGCTGCCTTCGCCGTCATTGCCGCGCTTGTCGTGCTCAACCGCATGCGGGTGATGACGCTGGTTCCCTATCTCGTGCTCGGCGTCATCCTGTGGGTGCTGGTTCTGAAATCCGGCGTCCATGCCACGCTCGCCGGCGTGGCGCTGGCGCTGACCATCCCGCTTGAGCGTTCCGCCGGGATCGGCCACGATCTCGACCGTTCGCCCCTGCACCGGCTCGAGCACGGCCTGCACAAGATTGTGGCCTTCGTCGTCATCCCGATCTTTGGCTTTGCCAATGCCGGCGTTTCGCTCG
>NZ_RZTB01000408.1:0-437 GCF_003997735.1 Mesorhizobium sp. M7A.F.Ca.MR.148.00.0.0
TGTCGGCCGAAATATCGGCACAGGCGCGCAATTCGATCCCGCCAAAAAGCCCGGCGTTGCGCAGGTAAGTCATCGAGATGTTGCCGCATCCGATGACGCCGATCCCGAGTTTGGTCTTTGATATTCCGTGCATTTCGATCCTGCCTCCCAATGCGCTCATGGCCCGCCGGATCCGCCCAGCCGTTAGGCGGATCGCTTTCGCAAAAGGCTATACAACATTTTAAATATTGACGCGCGTAAAATTTTTATACAACATGCGAAAATGCTGGTGCGATATCGGGGAGGCCGCCAGCCCTGGGAGGAGAAAATGACAGGCATGAAAACCGGCCGACCGCCGATGCGAATCCTGTGGGCTATGCGCGCATTGGATACTCGGTCGCAACCAGGGACCGCGACGGGGTCAGGCATAGATCACCTTGGCCCCGGTCCTATCAAGC
>NZ_RZTB01000409.1:0-437 GCF_003997735.1 Mesorhizobium sp. M7A.F.Ca.MR.148.00.0.0
CACAGATATTTATCCTGACAAAGCGGAACTCTGATGCAGCGGGTTTAGGAAGAGCCTTCCAAGACGGCATTCTCGATGTCATGCACCCTGCATACGCAAACTTCCGGGATAGCATCGATAGGTTGGTTCAATAGACGATGGGGCTTCGCAAAAGTGGTAGCTCGGGTTCGGCTGAACTATGAAGTTCTCTTGGCTTCTTCCGCACGGAGAAAGGCAAGAAATTCGTCGGTAGGCTGACCGTCAGATTCATTAAATTCAGCCGCATCGAAACGAAATTTAAGGCAGAAAACCAATACGTTAAATGCTGTATAGGTCAACAGCAGCAGCGTCATAAAGCCAAAGAACATTTCGATGTTTGCACTATCTTCAGTGAAAATCTTCCAAACCTGATATCCGCATACCGTTGCGGGGTAAATTATTACTATCAAGAACTGGAA
>NZ_RZTB01000040.1:0-47180 GCF_003997735.1 Mesorhizobium sp. M7A.F.Ca.MR.148.00.0.0
TGACGGCCGCGACCTTGAGGCCGCCGCGCAGCTTGTTGACGACCAGCGTCGCCAGCGCCTCGCCTTCCACATCCTCGGCGATGATCAAGAGCGGCTTGCCCGACTGCACCACGGCTTCAAGCACGGGCAGCATCGCTTGCAGGTTGGAGAGCTTCTTCTCGTGGATCAGCACATAAGGCTCATCGAGTTCGACGCGCATCTTGTCCTGGTTGGTGATGAAATAGGGCGAGAGATAGCCGCGGTCGAACTGCATGCCTTCCACGACTTCGAGTTCGGTCTCGGCGGTCTTGGCCTCCTCCACCGTGATGACACCTTCATTGCCGACCCTCTCCATTGCCTCGGCGAGGAAACGGCCGATCTCGGCATCGCCATTGGCGGAGATGGTGCCTACCTGCGCGATCTCGTCGTTTCGGGTGACCTTGCGGGCATTGGTCTTCAGTTCGGCGACCACCGCATCGACCGCCTTGTCGATGCCGCGCTTCAAATCCATCGGGTTCATGCCCGAGGCAACCGCCTTGGCCCCTTCCCTGACGATCGCCTGTGCAAGCACCGTTGCGGTCGTCGTGCCGTCGCCGGCAAGGTCGTTGGTCTTGGAAGCCACTTCGCGCACCATCTGGGCGCCCATATTCTCGAACTTGTCTTCCAGTTCGATCTCCTTGGCCACGGTGACACCGTCCTTGGTGATGCGCGGCGCGCCGAACGACTTGTCAATGACGACATTGCGCCCCTTGGGACCGAGCGTCACCTTCACCGCATTGGCAAGGATGTCGACGCCGCGCAGCATCTTCTCGCGCGCTTCGGTATGGAATTTCACTTCTTTGGCAGCCATTGGATCACTCCTTTACCTAGGCAGCATTCGTTGACTGGATGGATACGAAGAAGCCGTCAGGCGGCCTTCTTCACTTCGGCGATCTCATCGATGACACCCATCACGTCGCTTTCCTTCATGATGAGCAGGTCCTCGCCGTCGAGTTTGATTTCGGTGCCGGACCATTTGCCGAACAGGATGCGGTCGCCGACCTTGACATCGAGTTCGACAAGCTTGCCGCTGTCGTCGCGCGCGCCGGGACCGACGGCGAGCACTTCACCTTCCTGCGGTTTTTCCTTTGCGGTATCGGGGATGATGATGCCGCCGGAGGTCTTCTCCTCGGCTTCAAGGCGGCGGACCAGAATGCGGTCATGCAATGGACGGAACGCCATGTCGTTCTCCTCGTGGACAAACAGGTTTTGAGGTTCCTCCGCACCGAACCGGCAATATCGGACCGGTGCGGAACGCCCCGACCCTTCGTCAGGCATCGCGGCGCATATCGAGCTAGTTTTGCCGTTTTTCGGTTTCAAGAGACCGGCGAAAAATTTTTTACATTCGACCAGAAAGAGCGCCAACACACTGTTCTGGCGTGGCTATTTTCGGAACCCCGACGTTCTCGCGACGTTGTTTGAAGAGGAACCGGCATGGCATCGGGCGAATTCAATACAAATGTCGCAGGCTGGATGCCTGAACGGAGAGAGAAGGAGAAAGATATGGCCGATACGGTCAGCAGCGAATTCCGCCTGCAAATGGAAGGTTATGGCCTGACGACGGCCGAAATCCACTATCACCTGCCCGATCATCCGAGCCTGCTTCAGCTCTATGTCTGGCAGGACTACGATCTCGCTCCGGCCTTTCCCGAACTCAAGGGCTTTCTCCAATATTGGGAGCGCGAACTCGACGGTCCGCTGCACTCGGTCCGCGTTGCTCATCACCGGCTCATCCGGCCTTCGGAATGGCGGGCCGTCGAGGGCATCATCACGGTCCACTAGAGGTCTTTGGGACGGACTCCGCTCCTGCTTCGCCCCCGAGCGACGACGTTGGAGCAGGCTCTTGCCAGCCCCACGCAGCGCCAACAATCTCCGCTCCAAGATTTCCAATTTCCATGTTGTAAAACGATCCTGCCGCGCTAGCCTGAAACCAGATGCGAGGCGGGGAAGAGGAATGGAGCTTCAGCTCAACGGCAAGGTGGCGCTGGTCACCGGCTCGACGCAAGGCATCGGCCGCGCCATCGCCGAGACGCTGGCGCGCTGCGGCGCCGGCGGCCTGCTCGTCACCGGGCGCGAGAAGACCCGCGGCGATGCCGTGGCGGAAGAGCTTTCGCGGCTCGGCACGCCGACGGTCTTCGTCGCCGCGGACCTCGCCGACCCGGCGGCCCCTGCCCTTTTGGCGCAAGCCTGCATCGAGCGCTTCGGCCGCATCGATGCGCTGGTCAACGCCGCAGGGCTGACCGACCGGGCCTCGTTCCTCGACGCCGATCTCGACGGCTGGGCCTCGCTGTTTGCGGTCAACGCGCGGGCACCGTTCTTCCTCATGCAGGCGGCCATCGCCGACATGAAGAAGCGTGGCCAGGGCGGCGCCATCGTCAACATCCTGTCGATCAACGTCCATTGCGGCTCGCCGGAACTCGCCGTCTATTCCGCCAGCAAGGGCGCGCTGGCCACGCTGACCAAAAACGCCGCCAATGCCCATCGCTTCGATCGCATCCGCGTCAACGGCATCAATGTCGGCTGGACCGACACGCCGGCCGAACGTGTCATGCAGGCCGACACGTTGGGCAACGGGCCGGGCTGGCTCGATGCCGCCAACGCCTCGCAACCCTTCGGCCGCCTGTTCTCGACGAGCGACATCGCCAACCTCGCCGTCTTCCTGCTTTCGGATGCTGCCGGGCCGATAACCGGCACGCTCGTCGACCAGGAACAGTGGGTGATCGGGGCGAATCGGTGAGCGCCATCGAAACGCATGCGCCCTGCATGACGCATTTCGGCGTCGGCGCTTTCACCGTTGCCGTCAGAAGTTGGTCGCAATGACGGTGACTGAAAAAGCCTATCGTCCCATTCGCTCAAAGCACCCGCGCCGCCTCACAGCGCCAGGCTCCCCTGCTCCACCTCCTCGGCATTCGGATCTCCCGGTGCGGTGGCCCAGGCCAATTCGACCAGCGTCACGGTGCGCCGGCCTGTCCCGTCGAGTTGGCAGACGATGAGCCCCTGCTCCTCGATATAAGTCAAGAGGCGCCGGGCGCGGCGCAGCGAGTGCGAGCCGTAGGCACGGGCGATCGCGGCGTCGCTCGGGCACGGCCAGCCCTCTTTCGCCGCGCGGGCGATCATCATGAACACGCCCTGCATGTCGTCGGGCAGCAGCGACGCGCGGACGGAAACGTCCCGCCACGCGTCATCCTGCGTCGTCTCGGAACCAAGGCCGGCACGGGCCCGCGTCAGCATGCGGCGGAACTCCGGCAGGTCAGGCACGACCGAGGCCAGGCCTTCGATGCGGCAGCGGACTACGAACTCCTGATAGAGAACGCCGATCACGCGAAAACCGGCGTCGGGTTGCGCCAGGATGGCGCGCAGCACACGGTCGACGCGCTCACGACGCTCGGCTAGATCCTCGGCGCTGATTTGCGGCTCCGCCGGCTCGGGGCGCATTTCCAGTGCCGCCGATTTGGCCGCCATCAGCTGGTCGAGCAGGTCCGGCGACGCCGGGCGGCGCGGCGTGCGCACCGTCTCGGGTGGCGGCGCCGCCAGGATGATCGCGCGTGCGTCTTCCAGCGCGGATTCCGGCATTGCCATGAGCCGCGGCGTGCCGTTGCGCGGGCTGGTGTCGGTCGGGCCGATGCGCAGCCCCAGCGGACGGCGCGACAGGGCCGGGCCGAGCGCCATGAACTGCCCGCGTTCCAGATCACGGAACGCTTCCGCCTGGCGGCGCTCCATGCCCAGAAGATCGGCGGCGCGCGCCATGTCGATATCGAGGAAGGTGCGGCCCATGAGAAAATTGGACGCCTCGGCGGCGACGTTCTTGGCGAGCTTGGCCAGCCGCTGGGTGGCAATGATGCCGGCCAGCCCGCGCTTGCGGCCACGACACATCAAATTGGTCATGGCGCCGAGCGAGAGCTTTCGCGCTTCGTCCGACACCTCTCCGGCCACCGCCGGCGCGAACAGCTGCGCCTCGTCCACCACCACCAGCATCGGGTACCAGTGGTCACGGGCGACCTCGAACAGCCCGCCGAGGAAGGCGGCCGCACGTCGCATCTGGTTCTCGGCGTCGAGTCCTTCGAGATTGAGCACGGTGGAGACGCGATGCATGCGCGCCCGCTCGCCGGCCGCCTGCAGGCCGCGCTCGGTATGCTGCTCGGCATCGATCACCAGATGGCCATAACGGTCGCCCAGCGAGACGAAGTCGCCCTCGGGATCGATGATGGTCTGCTGCACCCAGGGTGCGCTCTGCTCCAGCAGGCGCCGCAGCAGATGCGACTTGCCGGAGCCTGAATTGCCCTGCACCAAAAGGCGAGTCGCGAGCAGTTCCTCAAGATCCAGCTTCGCCGGGGCGCCCGCGGTCGTCTGTCCCATCTCGATCGCAACGGTCATCTCGACTCAGGCGCTCCTTTCGCAGACGGGCTTATCAACTGGGTCACAGCCCGTCGAGCGTGCATGACCGCCTGCGGCGTGTTGCGCACAACTGTGCAGGCACCCGCCTGGAGGGGTCATCAGCCGATGCCTGGCGCAAACTTTGGGTTGACCCCTTCGGACCACGAGGCGACACTCCACCCAACGCTGCGAGTGCGAGGAGGAATGCGATGGACGAGCCCGAACGGTGGCGCCACATGTCGACGGCGCCGAAGGATGGCAGCCGCATCCTGGTCACGGTGCGTCCGTCCGAACAGGGACCGGCGGAAGTAGACCTTGCCTATTGGTCGCGTGCTGACCAGTTCGCCTCGGAAGGCTGGCGCGCGTCGGACTCCTCGCCCGGGCGCGTCATCGAATATGCCGACCCGGAACTGAAGTGCTGGATGCCGTTGCCGACGGCAAACATCAGCCGTGCGTCCATGCCAGCGCCCTGGGAAGGCGAAGACGCCCAGCAGCTGGATGGGTCCGGGATTTAAGCGCGCGGAGAGGCCGGAGATTGGCCAATCTCCCCCTCGTGCGGGAGATCGGCAGCTTCGCGGTCGGCAGTCCTCAGAACAGGAACGCGGCCGTGGCGGGGTTGGGCCCGTTGCGGCCTTCGGGGGAATCCATGCCGCGGATCGTCTGCAGGTCCTGGGCATCCAGTTCAAAATCGAAGACATCGAAATTGGCGGCGATGCGATCCCTGCGGATCGACTTTGGAATGACGATCAGCCCCTCTTGGAGATGCCAGCGGATGATCGCCTGGGCGACGGACTTGCCATGTTTTTTGGCGATGCCTGAAATGGTCGGATCGCCGAGCAGCCGGCCGCTGCCCAACGGGCTCCAGCTTTCGATACGGATGTCGTGCTTGGCGTGAAAGTCCCTGACACCGCGCTGCTGGAACTGGGGATGCAACTCGATCTGGTTGACGACGGGCGTCACGCCGGTTTCCGCGATGATCCGCTCCAGATGATCCTGGTTGAAGTTCGAAACGCCGATCGACTTGATGCGGCCGGCCTGCCGGAGTTCGACCAGCGTCTTCCAGGCCTCGACATATTTGTCCTGGTTGGGCACAGGCCAGTGGATCAGGAACAGGTCGATCTGCTCAATGCCGAGCTTGGCCATGGTGTCATCGAAGGCGCGTAGCGCCGCATCGCGCTGGTGTGCGCCGTTGCGCAGTTTCGAGGTGATGAACAGCTCAGCCCGCGACACGCCGGCGCTGCGGATCGCCTCTCCAACCCCTTCCTCGTTCTGGTAGCCTTCGGCGGTGTCGATCAGGCGATAGCCGGCCTCGATGCCCCAACCCACCACCTCGGCGGTAATATCCTGGTCGACCTGCCACACGCCAAGGCGAGCTGGGGAATGGCGGAGCCGTCGTTCAATGCAATCTGTTCGGGCATGATGGGCTGTTCAGGCATGGGGGATCCTTTGCAAAGCGGGTCCGGGCGGTCTGCCCGGTGCACAGCCTATCTAAGTCCGACAGGATGCGACGACCAGCCGACAGCGGACAAATTGCCGTGTGAAGTGCGCCTGCAAGTGTGACTTTCGGCGTCGGCCGCATCCTCACCGCGGCCGGCGCACCGCCCTCACCACTCCGGCGGATGTGCTGCCGCAATAGAGGCGGTCGCCGCCATCGGATTCCAGCCCCGACACGCCCATGCCGGCCGGCATGTCGAGCTTCTCGAGAACCTTGCCTGATCGCGGGTCGACGCGGCGCAGGTCGCTCTGGTCGCCTTCCCAGGTGGCGTGCCACAGCTCGCCCTCGACCCATGTCACCCCGGTGACGAAACGGTTGGATTCGATGGTGCGCAGGATCGCCCCTGTCTCCGGGTCTATCTGGTGGATCTTGCGTTCGCGATATTGCCCCACCCAGAGCGTCCCTTCGGCCCAGGTCAGCCCGGAATCGCCGCCGCCGCCCGGCGCCGGAATGGTCGCCAGCACCTGGCCGGTATCAGGGTCGATCTTCTGTATCAGGTCGTCGGCAAGCTGGAAGAAGTGCTGGCCGTCCCAGGCGGTGCCGGCATGCGCCGCGACGTCGATCGAGCGCAGCGCTTGGCCGTTTTCCGGGTCGAAGGCGTTCAGCTTCTCGCCCGAGGCGAACCAGACATTGTTGCCGTCAAAACTCACCCCATGCACCCTCTCCACATCTGGAAAGGGTCCGTATTCGCGCAGAATTTCGGCCGCTGACTGTTTCATGTCCTTGTCCTCATTGAGATGATCCGATGTCACTTCCTAACCGTTCGGCAGCGGGGCCGGGAGTAACAAGGTGGTCGTGAATCCAACCACTGGAGGCGTCATCCAGCGGCGCGCCCGGCCGTGACCGAAAAACTGCACCTTGCCGGCCTCGCCAAGCTGCTCCAGCGCCCGTTGCACACTGCGTTGGCCGGTGCCAAGCGCCAGCGCCAACGCCGAACTCGCCCAGGATTCACCATCGGCAAGGAAAGCCAGCACCGCCGCGTGCCGCTCCTCGATCGGCCGCGCCAGCACCAGCACCTCGCGTGCCTGGCGCGGCGCCAGCGCGAAGCCCTGGCTGGTCGCGCCGATGTCGGCCAGGCCGCGCAATTCGGTGCGCAGCCGGCCGATCTCGACCCGCAGCCGTGCCCGGTGCGATTCATCGGCGTGCCTGCCGCCGAAGGCTTGCGCGATCAGCCTCGCCCTCGACACATCGCCTGGCCACGCTTCGGCGAGCGTACGGGCCAGCGCAAACAGCACCGGGCGCGTTGCCAGCGAGACCGTTTTCTCCTGTTGGCGCACGGCATAGCGAAAGCTATCGACCAGCAATGCCGGCGACGCTTGCAACGCCTCGACGTCCTCAAGCAGCAACGGGCGCTGCTCGCCAGCCGCGATCAGCCGCGCCGCCGGCGTGTCCAGCGCCAGGAATGCGCGATCGACTTCAGCGATGAGCCCCGCAATGCCGGCCTGGCGGGCGGCGTGGCGTGCCCACTCCAACGCCCTGCGCGCCGGCTTCGTCTTGAGGCGCCGCATCGCGATGCCGGCGACGGCCAGCTCGTGGGCGGCGCGCGAGGCCGGCGGAAGCGGCATCGGATCGAGCCCGCCCAGCACGTCTTCGGCCTCGTCGAGACGGCCGATCAATAGCAGGCGGCGCACCTTGAGGTGGCCGGCATGCGCTGCGTTCAGCCGGTCGCCATGCTTTTCCAGCGTCGCCCGCGCCGCATCCAAAGCCTTGGCCGGCCAGCCGAGATCCCGTGAGACCAGCGCAATCTCGGCCTCGGCAACAACGCATCTGGCACGCGCTACCGCTTCTTTCGGGCCGAAGCCACGCGCGGCCCGCCGCAGCAGCGCCTTGGCGCGATCGAGATCGCCGAGCTGCGCCATGGCAATGCCGCGCAGCGCCAGCGCCGGAGGGTCCTCGCGCAGGGCGACGCGATCCAGCGCGCCGAGCGGATCGCCTCGGGCCAGCGCCAGCGCCGCGGCGGTGATCAGCGAATCCATTCAAATCCCGTCACACTTGTAACTCCCACCCTTGTGCGTCGCCGCCCTAACTTAAATCCGTACCATGAACCGGCAAGCCGCATCGGCCAACTCTATCGGCAACGTGCGGCACGCCAAGGGAGAACCGACAATGCCAACCGACACTCCTCTCCATGACGCGGCCGAAGGCACCGTGAGGGTGCGCCACCCCTGCTGCGACGGGCCGGCTCCTGCAAATCCCGTCACACTTGTAACTCCCACCCCCGCGCTTCACCGCCCTATTCTGGCTGACAGCAAGCGACAACAGACTGGCAAAGGAGACGACCAATGACCAAGCACATCGCAATGAAGACCCCGCCGATCGTTTCGAGGCAGGACTGGGAAGCCGCCCGCGAACAGATGCTGGTGAAGGAAAAGGCAACGCTGCGGGCCAAGGACGCATTGGCCGCCGAGCGCCGGCGCATGCCGTGGATGGAAGTCGACAAGGCCTATGTGTTCGAGGGGCCGAACGGCAGAGCGAGCCTGCTCGATCTGTTCGAAGGCCGCCGCCAGCTGATCGTCTACCGCGCCTTTTTCGAGCCCGGCGTGCATGGCTGGCCCGATCACGCCTGCCGCGGCTGTTCGCTGGGCGCCGACCAGGTCGGCCACCTCGCCCATCTCAACGCCCGCAACACCACGCTTGCCTACGCTTCGCGTGCCCCGCAAGCCGACATTGCGCGGCTGAAGCAGAAGATGGGCTGGCAGATGCCCTGGTACACAATCACTGACAGTTTCGACAAGGACTTCGGCGTCGACGAATGGCACGGCCACAACGTCTTCATCCGTGACGGCGACCGCATCTTCCGCACCTATCTCATCAACAGCCGCGGCGACGAGGCGATGGGCACCGTCTGGAGCTATCTCGACGCGACGCCGCTCGGCCGCCAGGAAATTTGGGAGGATTCACCCGAAGGCTATCCGCAGACCCCGCTCTATTCCTGGTGGAACTGGCACGACAATTACGACGCCGGGGCCGACAAGAAATGGGAAGAAGTGTCTGCTGCCGGCGAGGCTGCATTGCGCGACAAGGGCGAGCAGTAACGGTTGTTCAGTCTGGGTTCCTCTCCCCACTCCGTGGAGAGAGGAACCTGTCGTGGCTGGCATGATCATCAAGGATCAAGGCGATGAGCGATATCCATACCGGTGCCGGCAGCACGATCCCGGAAGCCGCAACCCTCGGGCTGGCCGACTGGCTTTGCCTTGCCGCGGCACCGACTTTCGCCGTGATGGCGCTGCTCACCTGCATCTTCAGCGGCGATGCGGCCATGCAGTGCATGGGCATCGACGCCTCGCCCCTCACGGGCATGGCCGCGATGTATCTGCTGATGAGCGCCTTTCATCTGGCGCCCTGGCTGCGGGTGATCTCAGGCCGGCAGGCCCGCTAGGCGCAGCGCGCCATTGCAATTCCAGACACCCCACACATCGGAGAAGACAATGAGACTGGTCAGGCTGAGAGCGCCGGGCGGCTTGGGCAATCTCGACCTGGTCGAGGAAGATCCGCCCCAGCCAGGGCCGGGCGAGGTTCTGGTCAGGATCCGGGCCTGCGCGTTGAACATGCGCGACGACTTTGCCGTGCAAGGCAAGATGCCTCTCGCCGACGGCCGCGTTCCGCTCTCCGACGGCGCCGGCGAAGTGATTGCCCTCGGCGACGGTGTCGATGCACTCAAGCCCGGAGACAGCGTCGTCAGCGTCTTCTATCCCTGGTGGCTGGGCGGTGACATGACGCCCTGCACCCGGCGCGATATTCCGGGAGACAGTTTCGACGGCTTCGCCAGCGAGTATGTCTGCATGCCGGCGCACGCTTTCACCAAGGCACCGGCAGGCTATACGCATGTCGAGGCGGCGTCGCTCACCTGCACCGGCGTTACTGCCTGGCGCGGCCTGGTTGTGTGCGGCAAGGTGAAGCCGGGCGACGCGGTGCTGGTCCTCGGTTCGGGCAGTGTATCGCTGTTCGCGCTGCAATTCGCCAAAGCCGCCGGCGCCCGGGTCATCGCCACCTCATCCGACGAGCAGAAGCTGGAAAGGCTCACGCGCCTCGGAGCCGACGCCGTCATCAACTACAAGTCCGTCCCGGACTGGGGTCGCAAGGCCAGGGATCTGACGGGCGGACGCGGTGTCGATCACGTGATCGAGGTCGGCGGACCCGCCACCCTGGCGCAGTCCATTGCGGCCTGCAGAACGGGCGGTCACATCGCCCTGGTCGGCGTCCTGACCGGTTTTGCGGCGGAAGTGTCTATCCCCGCCCTGTTTTCCAACCAGATCCGCATCAGCGGCATTTCCATCGGCAGCCGGGCCGACCAGGAGGATATGATCCGGGCGATAGAGACTATCAGGCTGAAGCCCGTCATAGACCGCCATTTTCCGCTGCAGGACATCGCCACCGCCTTCGCGCATTACGAAACGCAAAAGCATTTCGGCAAGGTCTGCCTCGACGTTTGAGCGGCCTCCGCCAGCAGCACGATGAAGGGGACCTTCGGGTCCGCGCCTTCGTCTTGATCCTGCCTAGGTCGCGATGTCGTTGACCGGCAGCAGGGGCTTGGGAAGATCGGCCTCGCCGAGCCCGCTGCGCAACTCGATCTCGATGTCGCGGCATATCTGCGAGATCGGGACGTCGTTGGCGTTGCCCTCGAACGGGTTGGCGCTGCTTTCGCCGACCTGGTCGAGGGACATGTAGGCCCAGCCCAGCAGCGTGCTGAACGGGATCGTCAGCCAGATCGCGATCGACTCGAGCGCCCCACCCAATTTGCCCATATCGGCAAAGACGGGAACGACCCCGAACGGCAACAGCGTGCAGAAGATCATCACGAACATCGAACTGACGATGGCGTATTGCCGAGGATAGGGATTGTTCTTGATGCGATCGCAGCGCGCCTGCTGGTCATGGAAGTCGCGGATCAGCTTGGTCAGTTCGCCATAGATCTGAGGAGGGAGCTTTGTGTCCTTGAACAGCGCATTGACCTGGACAGATTGCCGTTCGAGCAGGGCGATCGCCGGCTGGGGCGATTTCAGGACGTCCTCGGCCTGTTCGGCGAGCAGCGGACGCAATTCGTCGGCGATCGAGCTCGCATCCTCATGGATGCGATAGCGCCGCCGGTATTCGATATTGGCGGCCCGCGCCATGGATTCCCATGGCATCGGCCGGCGCAGGGAAAAACGCAATGCCGTCATCCAGGCGATGTGGCGATAGATGAGCTGTCGGGCCGCCGGCGCGTCGAGGAAATCCCTGCAGAAATTGGACCACAACCGGCTGCTGGCCGTAATTTGCGTAAAAGCCTGCAGCGCATCGCTGCTGCGGGTGAACACCTGCGAATTCTTGAACCCGGCAACGAGTGACACGGTGGTGCCAAGCACCAGCACCACCGACCATGGCACCGAAAACCCGGCGATGCCTGGAAGACGGTAGGCCGCCACGGCCAGTCCACTCACCACCACCATGTAGATGACGCTGCGCCGCGACCACAGCGCGAAATCCACTATTTTGTAGGAACGGCCTACATACATTGGGTCCCCTCAATTTATCGACAGGTGTGGTTTTGCACAGGCGGAATCTCGTCGCCTCATTGTGCCTTTGCAGCCCCGAACCGCAACCCGTCCATCAACAGCTTGACCAGCCGGCGCGAGCGGTCGCGCCATTCGGGGGTGTCGGGCGCTGAGTAGATGCCGCCCAGCGCGTGCAGCACGTCGGAAGCGTCGACGTCGCCGCGGATGGTGCCGTCGGCCACCGCCGCTTCGACCAGCTGTCGCAAGGCTTGCGACACCCGGCCGAACGTGTCGGAAAACAGCGTCGAATTGGTGGTGAGCACGATGCGCAGGCTGGTCGCCAGGCCGCGCTTGGCGGCGATGTAGTCGACGAAGCGCTGCATCCACTGTTCCAGCGCGACATCGGACGGATGTTTCTGGGCAAGCTCGCCGGCGGCCGCGCAGAGCGCCTCCACCTCACGGCGATAGACCACCTCGACCAGATGCTCGCGCGTCGGGAAATGCCGGTAGAGCGTGCCGATGCCGACGCCGGAGCGGCGCGCGATCTCCTCCAGCGAGCCATCGATGCCGCGCTCGGCAAAGACGGACACCGCCACCTCGACCAGCCGGTCGCGGTTGCGCCGCGCATCGGCGCGCAACGGCTTTGCGTCTACGGCCCCGGCCTTCTGTTCAGCAATGGCGGACGGCTCGCTGGCCAATTTTTTCTCCACATCGTGTCAGGGGGCTTGAACCCGGCCGGTTCAGCCACCACGTATTAAACGGAGGCGCCTCCGTTTTAGTGGAGCACCTTTATCATATAATCAGGGGAACCGGTATGTCACGTCTTTCGAACACGCAAGCCGAGATCTCCCCTGCCCGCCTGTCTCGCGGGAGATCCGCTGCCATCTCCGCTTTCGCCGTCAAGACCTGACCGAACGGTTACCTTGCCCTTCCGCGGCAAGGCACCAGTTCAATCCCATCCGCGTCAAGCAACTGGAGCCAGACGCCCATGACCAGCCTTCCCATCACCCTCACCATCAACGGCCACCGACACGAACTGGAGGTCGATCCACGCGTAACCCTGCTCGACCTGCTGCGCGAGCGGCTCGATCTCACCGGCACCAAGAAGGGCTGCGACCGCGGCCAGTGCGGCGCCTGCACGGTGCTGGTCGACGGCAAGCGCATCAACTCATGCCTGGCGCTGGCGGTCAGCCATGACGGCGCCCAAGTCTTGACCATCGAAGGCGTCGCCCACGGCGAGGAACTGCATCCTGTGCAGGCCGCCTTCATCGCCCATGACGGCTTCCAGTGCGGGTTCTGCACACCCGGCCAGATCATGAGCACGCTCGGCCTGATCGCCGAGGGCCAGGCCGGCGACGATCCCGAACGCATCCGTGAGGGGCTGAGCGGCAACATATGCCGCTGCGCGGCCTATGGCGGCATCGTCGAGGCCGTCCTGGAAGCCCAGCAACAGCTTGTCAAAGCCGACCGGAGGACCGCGGCATGAGAGATTTCGATTACATCAGGCCCGCCACCATCCCCGACGCCATCGCCGCGGCAGCCGAGCCGGGTTCGGCCTATCTCGCCGGCGGCACCAATCTGCTCGACCTGATGAAAGGCGGCATCACCAGTCCCGAGCGTATCGTCGACATTTCCCGGCTGCCGGAGCTCAACCGCATCGAACGGCTGGACGATGGCGGCCTGCGCATCGGCGCGCTGGTCCGTAATGCCGACCTTGCCTACGATCCGGCGTTCGCGAAATCCTATCCGGCGGTGGCCGAGGCGCTGCTGTCGGGTGCTTCGGCGCAGCTTCGCAACGCCGCCACCGTCGGCGGAAATCTGTTGCAGCGCACGCGCTGCAGCTATTTCTACGACACCGCCAGCGCCTGCAACAGGCGCCAGCCAGGCACCGGCTGCGACGCGCTGGAAGGCGAGAACCGCCTGCACGCCGTGCTAGGCTGGAGCGACGCCTGCATCGCCACCCACCCCTCGGACTTCTGCGTGCCGCTGGTGGCGCTCGACGCCGTGGTCGAGATCGAGGGCAAGAAGGGCCGGCGTCATGTGACACTGGAGGAATTCCACCGGCTTCCCGGCGAAACGCCGCAGCGGGAGAATGCGCTGGAGCCCGGCGACCTGATCGTGGCGGTGCGCCTGCCGGCGGAGGCGGCCTCCTTCTCTGCCAATGCCCGTTACCTGAAAGTCCGCGAACGCACCTCTTATGCTTTTGCCGTCGTATCGGCCGCGGCAGCGCTCGTCGTCGATGGCGGCAAGATCCGCGCCGCAAGGCTGGCACTGGGCGGCGTCGCGGCCAAGCCGTGGCGGGCCCGAACGGCGGAAGCCGTCCTGCTCGGCGCGGACGCCAGCGAGGCGACCTTCGCGAGCGCCGCGGACGCTGCCTTGGCCGATGCCGGCCCCTCCGGCGACAATGCCTTCAAGATCGAGCTTGCCCGCCGCATCGTGGTCAGGGCGCTGATATCTGCGCTTTCGGGAACGCCCGAGCGTCTGCCAGCCCTTCCTGCCTCCCCGTTCTCGAACATTCCCGGAGCGCGCCATGACGCTTGAACTCAGCCTCAACCAGCAACCCGCCCATGCCCGGCAGGGCTCCAGCATCGGCCAGCCGCTGACCCGCCGCGACGGCTTTCTGAAAGTCACCGGAGCCGCGCGCTATGCCGCCGACAACCACCCGCCCGGCATGCTCTACGCCGTGCTGGCGGTCAGCAGCATCGCGCGCGGCCGCGTTGCCGCTCTGGATATCGAGGCGGCCAAGGCGCACCAGGGCGTGGTCGAGGTGATGACGCCCAAGAACCGGCCGGCGCTCGCCGCTGACCCGGACGCCAAGGACCACCCCTTCATGTTCCGGCTCGACCTGCTGCAGAACGATCAGGTCCGCTACCCCAACCAGAGCATCGCCGTGGTAATCGCCGAGACGCTGGAGGCGGCAACCGAGGGGGCGGCTTTGCTGTCGCCGCGCTATGAAGTGCTGCCGGCGCGCGTTGGCCTGGACGGCGCTGAAGCCTTCGTGCCGCGTGGTGTCGGTGTCGGCGGTCCGGCCGTGCAGCACAAGGGCGATGTCGAGGCCGGCCTCAAATCGGCAAAGACACGGATCGAAGCCACCTACGAGACGCCGGCCCAGTACCACAACGCCATGGAGCCGCATGCGATCGTCGTCGCCTGGAATGGCGACACACTGTCGATCGACACGCCGAGCCAGGGCCTTGCCATGGCACAGGGCCGCATCGCCGGCCTGTTCGGCATCGCGCCGGAAAACATCCACATCCGCAGCCCGTTCCTGGGTGGCGGCTTTGGCTCGAAAGGCATGATCTCCGGGCCGCAGGTGCTCGGCATCCTGGCGGCGCGCCTCGTCCGCCGTCCGGTCAAGCTGGTGCTGCGGCGTGAGCAGATGTACGGCCCGGTCGGCCACCGTGCGCCGACGCGCCAGACGCTGCGCATGGGCATGGATGGCGAAGGGCGGCTGACGGCACTCGACCATCACGCCAAGACTGCGTCGAGCACGTTCGACGATTTCTTCGAACCGGCGGCGGATGCCTCGCACACGCTCTATGCCAGCCCGGCCATCGCCACCTCGCACGATGCGGTGCGGTTGGACACCGGTACCCCGCTGTTCATGCGGGCGCCCGGCGAAGCGACCGGCTCGATCGCGCTGGAGAGCGCCATCGACGAGGCGGCTCACGCCTGCGGCATGGACCCGCTGGAGTTCCGGCTGCGGAACTATGCCGAGGTCGAGCCGATGACCGGCAAGCCGTTTTCCTCCAAGGCGCTGCGCGAGTGCTACAGGCAAGCGGCCGAGACGTTCGGCTGGGCGAGCCGCCCGCTTCAGCCCCGGCTGATGCGCGACGCCGACGGTTTCCTGACCGGCTGGGGCATGGGCACGGCGACGTTTCCGGCCCTGATGTTCCAGGCCGAGGCCCGCGCCGTGCTGAGGAGCGATGGCAGCGGCCTGATGGAGACCGGCGCGCAGGACATGGGGCAAGGCGCCTGGACCGCCTTCGCCCAGATCGCGGCCGACGGACTGGGACTGGATATCGACCAGGTCGATTTCAGGGCCGGCAGTTCCGATCTGCCCAATGCAGGCATTGCCGGCGGCTCCGGCCACACGGCGACGGCCGGCATGGCGATCCACAATGCGGGTGCCGCCGTCATCGCCAGGCTTGCCGATCTCGCCACCGGCAACGAGGCCTCGCCGCTGTTCGGCGCCGGCAATGAAGGCGTGCTGGCGCGCGGCGGCCACCTCTATCGGCGCGACGATGAAAGCCGCGGTGAAAGCTATGCCGAGATCCTCACGCGCGCGGGCCTCACCGAGATCGAGGGCCATGGCAAGGGCGCTGCGGACCCGGCATCCCAGGAGGCCTATGCCAAGCACGCGCACGGCGCCGTGTTCGCCGAGGTGAAGGTCGATCCGGATTTCGGCCAGATCCGTGTCACAAGGCTGGTCGGCGCGTTCGCCGCCGGCCGGATCATCAATCCCAGGCTGGTGCGCAGCCAGTATTATGGCGGCATGATCTGGGGCGTCTCGTTCGCGCTGCATGAGGAAGCCATCACCGACCGGCGCTCTGGCCGGATCCAGAATGCCAACCTCGCCGAGTATCATGTCCCGGTGAATGCCGACGTTCCGTCGGTCGAGGCGCTGCTGGTCCACGAGGACGACCCTCACGTCAACGCGCTCGGCATCAAGGGCGTCGGCGAAATCGGCATCACCGGCACGGCTGGCGCCGTCGCCAATGCGGTCTGGCATGCGACCGGCGTGCGGCCGCGGCGCTTTCCGATCCGCATCGAGGACCTGCTGGGGTGAGGAGTGGTCCGCCTAGCGGACGGGAAGCCAATTGCTTGGCTTGCCCGTCCGACGAACGGTGAAGGCCCGGTCCGCCTTCGGGCGGATCAAAAGGTCCAGTGGATCTTTTTAAAGGGCTGAACGCCCGAACGGTCCGGAGCGACAGCGAAGGGCCGGACAGCGGGCGCTCGGTCCTCGCCGGCCCAACATCAGATCAACGACTTCGCGTCAAGCAACTGGAGCCAGATGCCCATGACGAAAACAACGATCCCGGTCCATCTCGACATCAACGGCGACCTTCACGGGCTCGACATCGAGCCGCGTGTGACGCTGCTCGACGCCTTGCGCGACCGGCTCGGCCTGACCGGCACCAAGAAGGGCTGCGACCACGGCCAGTGTGGCGCCTGCACCGTGCATGTCGACGGCGAGCGCGTGCTGGCCTGCCTGACGCTGGCCGCCCAAGCCGAAGGCCGCACCGTCACCACCATAGAGGGGCTTGCACGGGAGGGCGAAATGCATCCCGTGCAGGCTGCCTTCCTCGAACAGGACGCCTTCCAGTGCGGCTATTGCACGCCGGGCCAGATCATGTCGGCGGTCGCCTGCATCCGTGAGGGCCATGCCGGCTCCGACGGCGAGATCCGCGAATACATGGCCGGCAATCTCTGCCGCTGCGGCGCCTATCCGCACATCGTCGCCGCCATTCGCCAAGCCGCCTTGGAGGTCGCATCATGAGGGATTTTTCGTATGTGCGCGCCAACTCGGTCGATGCGGCACGCCAAGCGGCCGCCCTGCCCGGCGCCATGCTCTTGGCTGGCGGCACCACGCTGGTCGATCTCGCCAAATGCGGCGTCGCCGAGCCCGAGACGCTGGTCGACATCGCTCATCTCAAGGGGTTGGACAGCATCGAGGTGAACGAACGCGGCGCCACCATCGGCGCGCTGGCCAGGATGAGCCATGTCGCCGACCATGCCGACATCAAGAGCCGCTTTCCTGCGGTGTCGGAAGCCCTGTGGCAGGCGGCTTCCGCGCAGATCCGCAACATGGCGACCATCGGCGGCAATCTGATGCAGCGCACGCGCTGCCCCTATTTCCGTGATCCCGGGAATTTCTCCGCTTGCAACAAGCGGGAACCCGGCAGTGGCTGTTCGGCCATAGGCGGCGTCACCAGGGGCCACGCCGTGCTCGGCGCCAGCGACGCCTGCATCGCCATGTATCCCGGAGACCTCGCGGTGGCGCTGGTCGCCTTCGACGCAACAGTTCATCTCGGCGAGCGCCAGATCCCGGTCGACGACTTTTTCCTGCTGCCCGGCACCACGCCGGATAGGGAACATGCGATCGAACCGGGCGAGATGATCACCGCCATCGAGATCCGCGGCTCGTCCTCTGCCCGGCGTTCGATCTACCTGAAAATCCGCGACCGGCAATCCTATGAGTTTGCCGCGGCCAGTGCGGCGGTCGGCATTGAGTTCGAAGCTGACGGCCGAACGATCCGCGATTTGCGCGTGGCGCTTGGCGGCGTCGCGACCAAGCCGTGGCGTGCGCGGGCCGTCGAGGCGGCCTTGATAGGCAAGGTGCTGGAGCCGGACACCGTGCGCGCCGCCAGCCTGCTCGCAGTCGAAGGCGCCGTTGATCACGGCGCCAACCACTACAAGATCGAACTGGCGCCGCGCGTCGTCGCCCGCGCCATCCTCAGATTGGGAGAGACGGCATGACCGTTCACAACATCAGGCATGGGGATGCGTCCGACGGCGCTTTTGCCGAAGCCGTCGGCGGCCGGCTGTCGCGCGTCGACGGCCCGGCCAAAATCACCGGCGCGGCGAAATACGCCGTCGAGCAGCAGCTCGAAGGCCTCGCCTACGCCGTGCTGGTCGAAAGCACGATTGCATCCGGCAAGGTGCGCGCGATCGACACCACTTCCGCCGAGGCGGCGCCCGGCGTGCTGCGGGTGCTGACGCCGGACACCATCATCAGCCTGAAGACCGCGGCGGACTGGTTCGGCACACCGCCGCCCGACAAACCCTATTGCCCGCTCGCGCGCGACATCACGTTCTCGGGTCAACATGTCGCTGCCGTGGTCGCCGAGACCTTCGAACAGGCGGTCGCGGCGGCGGCCCTGGTCAAGGTCAGCTATGACGAGACGCCTTCCATCGTCGACCTCAGCGACGGCAAGGCTGGCGACGGCATCCCGATCGACGCCATGACCAAGGAATGGGGCGATGCGCAAGGTGCGTTCGCCTCGGCACCGGTCCGCATCTGCGCCGCCTACAACACGCCGCGCGAGTACCAGGCGCCGATGGAGCCGCATGGCCTGATCGCCCGCTGGGAGGGCGACCGGCTCACCGTATGGGAGCCGAGCCAGTGGCTGGACGGGATGGCCCGCACCTATGCCGAATGGTTCGGCGTGCCGTTCGGGAATGTGCGGCTGGTCTCGCCCTATATTGGCGGCGGCTTCGGCTCCAAGGCACTGGCGCTCAGCCATGGCGCGGTGGCCGCATGTGCGGCCAGAATGCTCGGCCGGCCGGTGCGGCTGGTGATGACGCGGCCCCAGACCTTCACCGGTTACGGTGGCCGCGCCGCGACGCGGCAGACGGTGACGATCGGCGCCGACGCTGACGGAAAGTTCCAGTCGATCGTGCATCGCGGCGTCAATGAGACCTCCATCGACGGCATGTGGGTCGAGCCGCTGGGATCGGTCACCTCGATCATGTATGCGACGCCGAATTTCTCCTCGAAGCAGAATGTCGTGCGGGTCAATTCGGTGGTGCCGGGCGCCATGCGCGCGCCGGGCGAAAACCCCTCGGCCTTCGGCATCGAAAGCGCCATCGACGAGCTCGCTTACGTGGTCGGCATCGACCCGCTGGAAATCCGGCTGCGGAACTATGCCGAGCAGGATCCGCATGCCAAAAAGGCTTGGTCTACCCGGCAGTTGCGCGAGGCTTTTGCCGCAGGTGCGAAGCGCTTCGGCTGGGCCAGGCGCTCGCCCGAACCGCGCTCGATGCGCGACGGCACCCAGTTGATCGGCTGGGGCGTCGCGGCTGGCACCTATCCGGTTCGGCGCGCCTATGGCGAGGCGATCGTGCGTATCCTGGCCGACGGCTCGGTCGAGGTCGAAAGCTCGTCGATCGACATGGGTCAAGGAACCTACACAATCCTGGCGCAGACCGCCGCTGAAACGGTCGGCGTGCGGGCTGACGACGTGGTGGTGAAACTCGGCGACTCCCGCTTTCCGCGCGCCGGCGTCACCGGCGGCTCGCGCCTGGCCGGTGTGATGACCGGCGCCGTATACAAGGCGGCGAGCTCAGCGCTCGACCAGTTGGTGGGCCTTGCCATCAGCGATCCGCGGTCGCCTTTCCACGCGCTGCAGGCCAACACGCTGGTCGTCGCCAAGGGCCGCATCGCTTCGCCGCGCGGCGACGGCCCCGATGTCTCGATCGCCGAACTGCTCAAAAGCGTCGGCCGCGACCACATCGAAGCCACCGGCGACACCATGCCGGAAAACTCGACGCCAGAGGAGCGCTACAAGAACTACACCACCATCGCCATGGCACTGCCGCACACCGAGGGCGACTACTCCCGTCACTCATGGTGCGCGCATTTCATCGAGGTGCGCGTCGACGAGGATTTCGGCACGGTGCGTGTATCGCGTGTGGTGTCGGCGCTGGATTCGGGGCGGCTCTACAACCCGAAACTTGCCGAAAGCCAATGGAAGGGCGGCATCATCATGGGCATCGGCCAGGCGCTATTGGAAGAAGGCATCGTCGACCGCCGCCACGGCCGCATCGTCAATGACAACCTCGCCGACTATCTCGTGCCGACCAATGCCGACATCCCCGACATCGAGGTGATCTCGGTCGGCATCCCCGACCTGCATTCCTCGGTGCTCGGCGGCAAGGGTGTCGGCGAATTGGCGATCGTCGGCGTGGCGCCGGCGATTGCCAACGCGGTGTTCCATGCGACGGGAAAGAGGATCAGGGATCTGCCGATCACACTGGAGAAGCTAATCTGAAGCGGCTGATCTCCCATTCGAGGGGAGATGTCGCCAAAGGCAACAGAGGGGGTCGTCGCGTATAGAGCGCCGACCCCCATCTGCGGCAGCAGGCCGAGCCCCGCCGGCCCCCTGGCCTGCCTGCCATCTCCCGAGGGAGATCTGTAGCACCAGCAATCAGAACTTGTAGCTGAGCCCGACCCGGATATCCTGTGTCTGGAGGTCGACATGGGTTTCCGTAGGCAGACCGGCTGCCACCGAGAGGTCCTGGCTGCCGAAGTCGGAGTAGCGGTATTCGGCCCGCGCGATCCACTTGTCGGTAAAGGCGTGTTCGATGCCGGCTCCAACGGTCCAGCCGGCATGGCTGTCGCTGTGGAGCGTTACTTCGGCGGCAGGGCCACCGGCGCTGACCGCAATCAGTTCATACTTGGCCGCGGCGACGCCGGCAGTGATGTAGGGCAAGGTCCGATCGAAAGCATAGCCGGCCCGCAGCCGCGCCGACCCCGACCATTTGAGTTCGCTCTTGAGCAACGTGGTGACACCGCCGCCGCCGGCGTCGAGGGCCGTCAGCCCATCTATATTGCTGTACATGATGTCGGCCTCGGCGCCGATCACGAAGCTGTTCTCCATCTGGTAATTGGCGCCGATATGGACACCGCCGATAAATCCGTTCGGATCGGTGGAGACATTGAGATCGGTGGCCCCGCCCAGTCCGCCGCCGGCGATGAACAGATTGGATTTTCCGGCCGCGTAGCCGATGTCGACGCCGGCATAGAGTCCGGACCAGTCGTAGCCGGATGCAACAGGCGAAACCTCATTGATATCAGCCGCACACGCCATACCGAGCGGCGCGAGAATGAAGGCCGTTGCGAGAAGAAGAGTTTTCATTGTTGTCTGCTGCCCCATGTTGCTTCCCCACCGCACAAATGAGCTGCGGAGATCCAGCTGTTGTCGAGAAATCCGGTGTTGCATTGTCCGCCCGCCGCGTCTTGGGCTGGGCCGCACCCGAATTGTCAGGGAAAGCATAGCAGCGCTTTCCCGGCTGGTGTGGCCATTCGGCCTCAGTCGATTGGCGTGTCGTGTATCCGGCGGGGTTAGCGGCGACGAAACTACCTGGCACTGCCCGGTGTCGAGCCGAATCGGCGGCGGAAGCAGCGGTTGAAATAGGAGACGTCGGAGAAGCCGCTGAGCAGCGCGATCTCGCTGATCCGCATGCGGTCATTGTGCCTGTCGCGGAGCATGCGATGCGCCCTTTGCAAGCGCAGTTCGAGAATGCGCTCGGCAAAGCTCACCCCGGTTTCCTGCAGCAGGTCATGGACATAGCGAACGGAGAGCCGCAATTGCCCGGCAACGCCCTGCGCCGAAATGGCGGGATCGGCGAAATTATCCCGCATCTTCTGCAGTATGGCCTGCAGCCTTGCCGCGCGCAGGCCGCGCAGGCCCGCCAGTTCGGCCGCTTCGCCCTTGGCGCCGGTCGCAAGGCCGATCAGGTCGACGATCGTTTCGGTGGCGTGGCCGATGAGGTCGGGCGAGACCAGCGCCGGGCCTGCTTCCAGGAAGCTGCAATAGCGCTTGAGCATGCCGAGCGCCTCATTGTCGGCTCCAACGGTCAACGCCAGCCGATCCTCGATATGAGCGAAGGCATTTTCCAGCACGGCACGAGGGAGCACCACATTGGCCCAGACATTGCTGTCGCCGCCGGTCATCTGCAACGCTTCCGAAGCCGAGACCAGTGCGGCCTCGCCTTTGCCGACGTGATAATCGCGGCCAATCTGCGTGCCGCTGAGCACCGTATCGCCATTGTTCACCAGCAGCAGATAGCCGTCGCGACCATCGGCGGCGATATTGCCCGCCTTGCGGCTGGCATGACGGATCGTCCCGGCCATCTGCCCAAGCACCAGCGAGCCGACAGCGGTGGCTTCGATCGCGGCTTCGAACGACAGTCTCTCCGAAATCGTGTATTCGACCGACCATATCTCGGCGACATGGATGTCCTGCCAGCGCGCGAAGCGTGCGCGATGATCCAGATGCGGCGGCAGATCCGCCGATGAGAAGACGTTCTTTTGCAAGGGGCAACCGGCCTTTTCTACAATCGCGTCTTCATTTCGACACGCACCGTATGGGACCAGATCACGGTCTGTCCAGAGCCGAAAATACTTGTGCGCCAGGTGACAATTCCAGTGCCGTCCTGGACAAGGATTGGCTTAACTTCGTGGATTGGGCTGGTTGAATTTCGGATTACTCGAAAATACCCAGTGCCGACGAATCGCGCCACCCTACTCCGGCGACGGCACCGGCGGCCGTGATGTCAGCGCCGTGCCGAAGGCGGCGACAACGACGGCTGCGATCCCGGCCAACTGTGTTGCGGTCAGGCTTTCATGCAGGAACAGGAAGCCGGCCAGCGCACCCAGCCCCGGCTCCAGGCAGGTCAGCGTGCCGTAGATGCGCGCCGGCATGCGGGTCAGCGCCACCATCTCCAGGAAGAATGGCAACGCGCTGGAAAACAGCCCGACCAGCAGCGCGCTGACCAGGATCGACGGCGCCAGCAGCGCGGATCCCGCCTGCGCGATACCGAAGGGCAGCACGAGCACAGCGGCGATGGCCATGCCGTAGGCAGTGGTGCGGGTGCCAAGCTCCGCGCCGGCCTTCTGGGCAAGCACGATATAAAGCGCCCAGAAGCCACCGGCAGCCAGCGCCAGCATCACCCCTATCGGATCAAGCGGCGCGAGGGAATGAACGAAGGGCGACAACAGCAGGATGCCGGCCACCGCCAGCGCGATCCAGGCAAAGTCGCTGGCGCGCCGCGAGCTCAAGGTCGCCACCAGAAGCGGGCCGGTAAACTCCAGCGCCACCGCGATGCCGAGCGGAATCCTGGCGAGCGCTGCGTAGAACAGGAGGTTGAGCGCGCAAAGCGTCACCCCATAGGCGACCAGCCACGGCAGAGTGGCACGCGAGGGCCGCATCTGCCAGGGCCGCAGCACCGCGATCAGCATCAGCGCACCGATGACCAGCCGCAGCGTCGTCGTGCCTTGCGCGCCGATCTGCGGGAACAGGCCCTTGGCAAAGGTGGCGCCGATCTGGATCGACACCATGGCGCCCATCAGTGCCGCGACCGGCAAGGGCGCCGCTTCGCGACGGGCAATCGGCGTCGATGTCACGTGATCCCAACCTCCATGCCGCCGGGTCCAAACCCGACCGGCGGCATGGAGATAGGGCGAACCGGCCGACCTGTCGTGAGGCAGCGGCGGACTGGCTGCTGGGGCACGGACTGTTGGCACGCCATGAGCCTCCCAGCCCGCGAAGCGTTCATTGCCGCAGTGCACAAGGAATAGCTGGAGATGATCCTGTAGGTGCGAGAGCGCAACGACAACGATACGCTTCAGGCGGTGGCAGCCGAGCGCTTGAACACGATGATCACCTGAGTGCCCTCGCCGGCGCTCGACTTCACGTCGAACTGCGCCTTGGCATTCTCGGTCAGCGAGCGGGCGATCAGCGCGCCGAGCTTGCCGCTCTTGGGCCAGGTTTCGCCGTCCGGCAGACCGATGCCGTCATCGGCGATCACGATGCGGCAGCCATCACCGTCGACGATGCTGTGCAGCGTGATCGTGCCGCCGTCTCGCCCCTGGAAGGCATGTTTGAGCGCGTTGGTCAAAAGTTCGTTCACCACCAGCCCGGTCGGCATGGCGACATTGATCGACACCGGATAGGTGTCGACCTTCATGTCGAGGCGGATGCCCTCGACCGCATGCGAGTTCATCACCGCCGACGCGATCTGGCTGAGATAAACACCAAGATCGACCTCATCCTTTTCATCGTCTCCCGACAGCGTCTGGTAGAGGATTGCCAGCGCATCGACGCGACCTGCCAGCCTCTCGAAACGCTTCTGATCCGGTTCGGCCGCGTTGCGCGTCTCCATCCGGATCAGTGCGGTGATCATCTGCAGATTGTTCTTCACCCGGTGCTGCAATTCGCGCAGCAGCGTGTCCTTCTCGCGGATGCGCTCATCGATCGATCGCGCATCTTCGGTTTCGCCATGGGCCGAGACGTCGACCAGCGCCACCAGCCGGAAGCAGGCCTTGCCATTGTCGTCCTCGATGACGTTGGAATAGACGTCGACGATCACAGATTGGCCTTCTGTCCGCTCCAGCCGGAACGTACCGATGAAATCGGTGTCCTCGACCACGGCCTCGAACAGCGGCCGGTCCTTCTGCTTGTGCAGGCCGGTGCCGGAAAGCGCCGCCCAGTGTTGCCGGGCGAGCGTCGCCGCCTTGAGGCCGGACAGTTTCTCGAATTCCGGATTGGCATAGACGACACGCTCCTTCGAAACCAGGTCCGAGACGGCAATGGCGATCGGTACCTGGTCGAGGAACTTCTTGAACTGTTCGCTTTCCAGCGCGCTGGCAAGGTCCGGCGTTTCGAGCAACTGCCCGACCGCTTCGGCCTTCTGTGTATCGGATGTCATCTGCGGCGCCTGTGCTGTGTGGTCACCATCAATAACAGCGATGCGATCACCCCGCCATCGCCAAAGCTCAAGGCGGCACTTCACGCGCCGTCACGAGCGGTGTGTTCGCACAATCTCGAAATCTGCGTAGCCGCCTCGGAATACTTGACCGAGCCCTGGGAACCGCTCACGAGGCCGGCTTCGACGCCAGCCTTGGCGCGGTCTTGACGTCGACGATCTCAGGCTTGGCACTGTCCACCGTGCCATCCCAGCCGCCACCGAGCGCCTTGTTGAGGGCGATGTAGTTGGTCGCCAGCAGGACGCGGCTTTGCAGCAGCGAGTCCTCGGCCGAGTAGAGCGAGCGCTGGGCGTCGAGCACATCGAGCAGGCTTGTCTCGCCGGCCTTGTAGAGCGTGCCTTCGAGCCGCGCCGCATCGCCATAGGATTTCGCCGAAGAGGCGAGCTTGGCGATCCGGATGCGCTCCTGCGACAACAGCACCAGCGCGTTCTCGACATCCTCGAGCGCCGTCAGCACCGAAGACCGGTATGCGATGAAATATTGATCGCGCTGTGCCTTGGCGACCTCGACGGCCGCCTGCAATTGACCGGCATTGAACAAGGGCACGCTGAGCGTCGGCCCGAACGACCAGCCGATCGACGAGTTCTTGCCGAGATCGCCAAGCTTCAGCGCCGCCGTGCTGATGTCTCCCGTCAGGCTGACCGAGGGATAGCGGGCGGCCTCTGCCTGGCCGATCTTGGCGGTGTATTGCGCATATTGGCGCTCCGCCATGCGCAAATCGGGCCGCGAAAGCAAGAGGTCGGCGGGAATTCCGGTGGGCATCGGCAGGCGTGGTGCAGGGATCGGGGCGACCCGCTTCAGCCGCTCGCTGAGCGAGGCAGGCGGCCGGCCGGCCAGCACGGCGAGACGATGCACGGCCTGGGCATAGCTTGCCTCCAGCGTCGGCACCGCGGCTTCGGTGCTCGCTGCCTGCCCCATCGCCTTGGCGACATCGGCGGCGGTCGCCGTGCCCGCCTGCGCCATGGTGCGGGTAAGTTCGGCGGTCTGCCTTTGCGACGCGGCCGAGCGCCGGGCGAGCGCGATGCGGGCCTGGTAGCCGCGCGCCTGGGTATAATAGGAAGCGACATCGCCGACCAGGGTGAGAAGCGTCGAGCGCAGTTCCTCCTGCGAGGCGTCCAGCCCGTAGCGCGCGGCCTCGACGCCCCTGCGGTTGGCGCCGAACAGGTCGAGCTCCCAGCTTGCATCGAAGCCGGCCTGGTACTCGCTGTAGGTGGCGTCAGAGCCTGTTGTGGTCTCGGCCGATTTGTTGCGGGTGGCCGAGCCGGAGCCGTCGACCGACGGCAGCAACGTGCCGGCACTCTGGCGGTAGCTGGCGCGCGCCTCGCGGATTTTTGCCTTGGCGGTGGCGACATCGAGATTGCCGGCAACCGCTTCCTCGACAAGCGTGTTCAATTCGGGATCGCGCAGCCGCTGCCACCATTTCGAAAGTTGCGCCGGCTGGGCAGGCTTTGTCGGCTTCTGGCCGCTCCAGCTTGCAGGCATCGCCAATATGGGCGTCTGATAATCCGGACCGACGACGCATCCAGCGAGCAGGACAGCGGTAATCATAGGCGCAAGAAGCCGCCTCGCGGCCACCGAGCCACGTTCCAAACCTGTCATGTGAAGTTTTCCTTATTGCTGGTTGGCCGTCACCGGCGTCTCGCCCGTATCTGGTTTGGCCGCCCTGCCCTTGAAGATGCGCCGCACGGTGACGAACAACAGCGGCACCAGGAAGACGCCGATCACGGTCGCCGCGATCATGCCGCCCATCACGCCGATGCCGACCGAGTTCTGCGCGCCCGAGCCAGCACCGCTGGCAATCGCCAGCGGCAACACGCCGAGGATGAAGGCCAGCGACGTCATCAGGATCGGCCGCAGCCGCTGTCGTGCTGCCTCAAGTGTCGCCTCGACGAGCCCCATCCCGGCGGTCTGCCGCTCGATGGCGAACTCGACGATGAGGATGGCATTCTTGGCCGCGAGACCGATCGTGGTCAGCAGGCCGACCTTGAAATAGACGTCGTTGGACTGGCCGAACAGGCTTGCCGCCAGCAGCGCGCCGAAGATGCCGATCGGCACCGACAGCATGACCGCGAACGGGATCGACCAGCTCTCGTAGAGTGCGGCCAGGCACAGGAACACGACCAGCGCCGAAATCGCGTAGAGCGACAGCGCCTGGTTGCCCGAAAGCCGTTCCTGGTGCGACAGGCCGGTCCATTCGTGCGAATAGCCGGGCGGCAATTGCGCCACCAGCCGGTCGATCTCGTCCATGGCCGCACCCGAACTCACGCCCGGAGCCGCGGCACCCTGGATCTCGACTGCCGCCGACCCATTATAGCGTTCAAGCCGGGGCGAGCCGAACGTCCAGTGACTGGAGGCGAAGGCCGAGAACGGCACCATGGCGCCACTGGCATTGCGGACCTGCCATTTGTCGAGGTCTTCCGGCTGCATGCGGAAGTTCGCGTCCGACTGCATGTAGACCGGTTTCACCCGCCCGCGGTCGATGAAATCGTTGACGTAGTCGCTGCCCCAGGCGGAGGACAGCGTGTTGTTGATGTCGGCCAGGCTGACGCCGAGCGCGCTGGCCTTTTCCTGGTCGATGTCGACGGAGAATTGCGGCTGATCCTCCTGGCCGTTGGGCCTCGTGTTGGTGAGCAGCTTGCTCTGCCCGGCCAGGGCCAGAAGCTGGTTGCGCGTTTGGATCAGCGCATCATGGCCGGCGCCGTTGACATCCTGCAAGTAGAAATCGAAGCCGTTGGTGTTGCCAAAACCCTGGATGGCGGGCGGGGCAAGCGCGAAGACCTGCGCATCCCTGATCTTGGAGAAGGCGCCCATGGCGCGGCGGGCGACCGCTTGCGCCGACAGGGCCGGTGATTTGCGCTGGCTGAATTCCTTCATCGGCACGAAAGCAATGCCGACATTCTGCCCGGCGCCGCCGAAGCCGAAGCCGGAAGCGGTGAAGACCCCTTCGACAGCGTCCTTTTCCTCCTTGAGATAGTGATCGGTCACTTCAGCCAGCACGCGCTCGGTGCGGTCCTGCGTCGCGCCGACCGGCAGCGACACGCTGGTGATCAGGATGCCTTGGTCTTCTTCCGGCAGGAACGAGCTCGGCAGCCGGGCAAACATCCAGCCCATGGCGATGACGATGGCGAGGAAGACGGCGAGGAAGCGCCAGGACCGGTTGATGATGCCGTGCGAGCCGTCGCGATAGGCCGTCGTGCCGCGGTCGAAGACGCGGTTGAACCAGCCGAACGGACCGGTCTGCGTCGCATGGTCCTTGGGCCGCCGCAGGATCGTGGCGCATAACGCCGGCGTCAGCACCAGGGCCACCAGCACCGACAGCACCATGGCCGAGACGATGGTTACCGAGAATTGCCGGTAGATGATGCCGGTCGAACCGCCGAAGAAGGCCATCGGCACGAACACCGCCGACAAAACAGTAGCGATGCCGACCAGCGCGCCGGTGATCTCGCCCATCGATTTTCGCGTCGCCTCCTTTGGCGACAGATCTTCCTCCTGCATCACGCGCTCGACATTCTCGACCACGACGATCGCGTCGTCGACAAGCAGGCCGATGGCCAGCACCATGGCGAACATGGTCAGTGTGTTGACCGAATAGCCGAAGAAGGAGAGCACGCCGAATGTGCCGAGCAGCACCACCGGCACGGCAATCGTCGGGATGATGGTGGCCCGCAGATTCTGCAGGAAGATGAACATCACCAGGAACACCAGCACGATCGCCTCGGCCAGCGTCTTGACCACCTCCTCGATCGACAGCCGCACGAAGGGCGAAGTGTCGTAGGGGTAGACGACCTCGACGCCCTGCGGGAAGGTCGAGCTCAACCGATTGATCGTCGTGCGCACCGCTTCGGCCGTGCTGATGGCGTTGGCGCCGGTCGCGAGGTTGATCGCGACACCGGCCGCCGGCTGGCCATTGTAGCGGGCCGCCGTCGTATAGCTTTCAGCGCCGAGCTCGACGGTGGCGACATCGTTGAGGCGAACCAGCGAGCCGTCGACCGTGCTCTTCAGGATGATGTTGCGGAACTGTTCGGCGGTCTGCAGCCGGCTCTTGGCCGTCACCGTGGCATTGAGCTGCTGGCCCTTGCGTTGCGGCATGCCGCCGAGCTGGCCGGCCGAAACCTGCGTGTTCTGCGCCTCGATCGCCGAAGCCACGTCGCTCGGCATCAACGTGTATGTGGCGAGCTTGTCGGGATCGAGCCAGATGCGCATGGCATAGCTGGAGCCGAACAGCTGCGTCGAGCCGACGCCTTCGACGCGCTTCAGCGTGTCGTTGATGGTTGAGTCGACATAGTCGGCCAGATCGGTCGAGTTCATCTTGCCGTCGCTGGAGACGAAGCCGATGACCATCAGGAAGCCGGTCGAGGATTTGGAGACGGTGATGCCGTTGCTCTGCACCACTTGCGGCAGCTGCGACTGGACCAGCTGCAACTTGTTTTGCGTCTGCACCTGGGCGGTGTCGGGATCGGCCGCGGTGGTGAAGGTCAGCGTGATCGAGGCCGAACCGGTCGAGGTCGACGTCGCCGTCATGTAGTCCAGATTGTCGATGCCGGTCATGCCTTGCTCGATGACCTTGGTCACCGAGTTCTCGACCGTCTGCGCGTCGGCGCCCGGATAGGTGGCGCTGATGTTGACTGTCGTCGGCGCGATCTGCGGATATTGCGAGATCGGCAGTGTGGTGAGCGCGAGCAGTCCGCCCAGCATGATCACGATGGCGATCACCCAGGCGAAGATCGGCCGGTTGATGAAGAATGCTGACATCTCTCAGTTCCCGGCCTTCGGGGCGTTGGCGGCCACTTCGGAGGCAGCTGGCACGGACGAAGAGGTCTGCGCGCGGTCCTTGACCTCGCCGGTCGTCTCGTCGATCGTCACTTCGACGCCCGTTGCGTCGCCGCCGGGGCGGACAAGCTGCAAGCCCTCGACAATGACGCGGTCGCCGTCTCCGACGCCTGAATCCACCAGCCAGTTGTTGCCGACGCTGTTGCGCACTGCGAGCACGCGTGTCTCGACTTTCCCTTGCGCGTTGATGACCATGGCAGTCGCCTCGCCCTTGGTGTTGCGGCTGACGCCGCGCTGCGGCACCAGGAAACTGTTCTGGGCAACGCCCTCCTCGACCAGCGCGCGCACATACATGCCCGGCAAAAGCAGACGATCTGGGTTGGGGAACTCGGCCCTGAGCGCGAAAGTGCCGGTGGTCTGGTCGACATTGGCGCCGGCGAATTCCAGCTTGCCGGTCTGCGTGTAGATGGTGCCGTTCTCCAGCTTCAGCTTGACGCTGACATTGGGGCCGCTGAACTTCAGCCGGCCCTCATTGATGGCCTGGCGCAGATTGAGCAGATTGGTGCTCGATTGTGTGACATCGACATTGATCGGATCTAGCGAACGGATGGTGGTGAGCAAGGTGTCCTGGTTGGCGGTGACGAGCGCGCCCGGCGTCAGCGACGACTTATCAATGCGACCGGCGATCGGCGCGGTGATCTTGGTGTAGTCGAGGTTGATGCGCGCGGTCTCGACACTGGCCTTGGCGGATGCAACATCCGCGTTGGCCTGCGCCAGCGTTGCCGCAGCATCGTCATAATCCTGTTTGGAAACAACGTTCTGCTTCAACAGGCCGGCATAGCGGTCGAACTTGGCCTGCGCGGTCGGCACCGCCGCTTCGGCCTTCTGCTGGGCTGCCTGCGCGCTGTCATAGGCTGCCTGGTAGCTCGCCGGATTGATGAGGTAGAGCGGCTGCCCGACCACCACCTCACTGCCTTCCTTGAACAGCCGCGCCTGGATGATGCCGTTGACCTGCGGACGCACATCGGCGGTCAGCGAGGCAGACGTCCGTCCCGGCAGTTCGGCTGTTATCGCCACCGATTGCGGGCGCAGCGTGACGACGCCGACTTCCGGTTTGCCGGGCGCGCCCATGCCGGCGGGGGCGCTGCCCTCCTGCGAGCAGGACGCCAGCAGAAAGGCAGCGGCGAACATCGCGGCCCAGGGCGCCAGGCGGCGTGGCGAAAAACGAGGCTGGCTAGGCTTGGAAATCATGGCCTGGATCTTTCCCTGGAGTTGTGTACGCGCTGGCAATGGACCGCTTGGTCGAGGGGCATGCCGATCCATATGATGATAGGCCGCACCCGTCGGCGGGCGGCGACGAGCAATGCTTGGAAGCGGCTCATGTCGCGCTCCTTCTCGGCGGCCGGAGCTGCTCGAAAGTCGAGTAGCTGGCCTCGATGCCCACCAACATCATTATGCCGATCAGCGAGGACATGCCAAGCGCCTTGCCGGAGTTCACGCGATCTTGCGGTCATGATGTCCATGGTTGTCGAGCGGCTGCGAGAGCGGAAGCGACAGCCGCCAGGCGGCGAAGCGCAGGCGGATCGCGCCCTTCAGCGTGTCGACCGGGAGCGCCAGCGGCATATCGCGCCCGGCAGGACCGAACGAGAGCCTCGGGCTGGCGGACGCGAGCAGCCGCAGCATGATCATGGCTTCCCACATTGTCGTGCTTCCATTGCATGGTTCGAATTAGCGTCATTCGAACTGGACGTGATTGAAACGAGGGATGGCGGAGATACGCCCGCCATCCCCCGGAGAACCGGCCGGCCCGAGAACGGGTTGGGTACCGGGCCGGCCGGTGCAGTCGGTCGGAGTTGTCAGTCGTTCCCGGGCTGGGGCGAGAGCTGCCTGCCATCGTTGGGCAGGCCTCTGGGGCCGGCTGCATCGTTCGGCGGCCCGCCCCAGGGACCGGGGGGTGATCCATGGGGGCGTTCCGCCGAAGCGAGGACTTCGAGTTGTTCGGGCGTCAGCTTGGCACGCAGTTCCGCGATCGCGTCCTTCAGTTTACCGGCCGAAACCGCGCGGGCGGTGACATCGTCGGCCAGCTTTTCCTGGAACGCGAAAGGATCAGGCTTGCCGCCGGGACCCGCCGCGTCGGGACCCTTCGCTTCAGCACTACCGGGCCGCCCGTGGTTGGGTCGAGGCGGCGAAAGCACCGCCTGCAGCGCGCTGGTGTAGTCGCGCCAGGCGTCGAGTTGTTCGGTGCGGATGCCAACGCGGGTCTCCAGCGCGGCGAGCCGGGCGGCCAGCATGAATTCCGGCGGCGGACCCATGCGGCGGGGGCCAAAGCCCTGCCAGCCAAAACCCTGTGAGCCAGGCCGCATCGGTCCATGCGGGCCGGGTCCAGCCATCGGGCCGTGATCCAGGCCGTCCTGAATGGCCATGACAGGTGGCGGCTCGCCGGGTCCGGCGCCGGGATCGGGCTGCGCTGCCAGCGCGGGGTGAATTGCGGCGACGGAAAACAGGCCGAGCGCAAGAAGTCTGCTTCGCATAAAGATGTTCCTTTCTCTCATGCTTCGGACAGTTCAGAGGATAGGAAGCGTCTTTGTCCGCTTCGCGTCGGCGTGTTGCCGAAGGTTTCCGCAAAAGGGCAATTTGTTTCCGAATGTTTCCCTCGGGCCCCCGGAAACGTTCGGTTGCAATTTTCCATGCCGCTCGGGCGCGGCTCCTCCTATAATCGTGGCCAAGGCAAGGGCACGATTGATGCAGTCACAACCCCATATCCTCGTCGTTGACGACGACCGCGAGATCAGGACGCTTCTCCAGCGCTATCTCGACAGCCAGGGCTTTCGCGTCACGGCGGCGGCGGACCGGCGCGAATGCGAGCAACGGCTTGGTGCGGGCCAATTCGCCCTGATCGTGCTCGACGTGATGCTGCCGGACGGCTCGGGGCTCGATATCTGCCGCGGCTTGCGCGACCGCAAGCCGCACACCCCGATCATCCTGCTGACCGCGCTGAAAGAAGATGTCGACCGCATCATCGGCCTGGAACTCGGCGCCGACGACTATCTCGGCAAGCCGTTCAACCCGCGTGAGCTCATTGCCCGCATCCGTGCCGTGCTCCGGCGCTCGGCGCCCGAGGAGGCGCCCGCCTCCCCGCGCGCGCGTACCTACCGCTTCGCCGGCTACAGCCTGGAGCCGGACACCCGCAAGGTGACGGATGCACAAGGCGTGGGCGTCGACCTTACGGGCGCCGAGTTCGACCTCTTGCAGGTGTTTCTCGACCGCCCCGGCCGGCTTTTATCGCGCGACCAGCTTCTCGACCTGACGCAAGGCCGCGAGCGCGACCCGCTCGAGCGCTCGGTCGATGTGCTGGTGAGCCGGCTGCGCCGAAAATTTTCCGACACCGGCGACGGGCCGCTGTTCAAGACCGTGCGCAATGGCGGCTACCAACTCACCGCGCGCGTCGAGACCGTGGAGAGCCACGCGTGAATTCGCTGCGCCGCCGTCTCATCCTGCTGCTGGTCGCCTCGATCGTCGGCGTCGTCGGCCTGGCGACGGCCGCCGTCATCAGCGTGCGCGGCGGCGGACCGCCGCCGGAACTGACCGTGCCCTGGATTGCCCAACAGATGGAACTGGTGGTGCGGCTTTTGCCGGGGCCGGTCCCCGACGTCCTGCGGGTGCAATTCGCCGACCATCCGGCGGGCGGCAAAGTGGCTCGTGCGGAAACGGCGATGCTCAACGACATCCTGCACCGCCGTGGCCTCGACTTCCCGGCGGTCGTCAACGAGAAGTCGGACGAACCCGGCCAGATCGCATCGATGCACCTGCCTGACAGCCGCTGGGCGATCATGGAGGTGCCGCACCTCAAGCCGCCAAGGCGCGAATGGCTGGTTCTGGCCGGCTGGATCTCGCTGATCGTCGCCGGCGCCACGGCGGTGTCGGTCTATTTCACCTCGGTGCTGATCCGCCCGCTCGAGATGCTGGAGGCCGCCGTCTCCAAGATCGGATCGGACGGCGTGCTGGCGGCGGTGCCGGAAGTGGGCTCGGCCGAGGTCAAGGCCACCGCGCATGCGCTGAACCAACTCTCGTCGCGGCTGCGGACCGCCATGGAAAGCCGCATGCGGCTGGTCGCCGCCGCCGGCCATGATCTGCGAACGCCGATGACGCGCATGCGGCTGCGCGCCGAATTCCTCGACGACGAACGCGACAAATGGCTTCACGACCTCGACGAACTCGACCGCATCGCCGACAGCGCCATCCGTCTGGTGCGCGAAGAGGTGAACCAGGACGCCGTCGAACCGGTCGACCTGGCAAAGACGGTGCGCGATATCGAAGCCGAGATGGCATCGCTCGGCCATGCCGTGTCAATCGGGCACCTGGACAAGGTTTGCGTGCGGGCCGGCGCGCTTGGCCTGCGCCGCGCCTTGCGCAACCTGATCGTCAACGCCGCCACCCATGGCAAGGCGTGCCGCATCGACCTGGCCGCAGCCGACAATCGCGCCGTGCTGACCATATCTGACCATGGCCCGGGCATACCCACGGAACTCCTGAACAAGGCGTTCGAGCCCTTCTTCCGCGTCAACCCCGGCCGCCTGCAATCCGTCCCCGGAGCCGGTCTTGGCCTCGCCATCGCCAAGGAGATCATCGAGCGCTACGGGGGCACGGTAACGCTGGAAAACCGCCGGGGCGGCGGGCTGGAACAGACGGTGGTGTTCGACGCGGTGTGACGGATGGCGGCCCACGGCAGATGCTCGCTCAGCCGAGTGACGGACGTTGCGTGCGGCAACCGACGAAAAAACGGCGACCATGCTGCACTGCGCAAAGCCAATGGCTCCAACTCATTTCTCCGCGGAACCAGGATCTAATCCATATAGCCAAACTATAGATTCCAAAATTTCTTGCGACTTCACAAAGAACTAGGCTCTCAAGCCAAGAGCTCCCCTCAATCAACCGGGGCGGGAATATCGGCACAATTTAAACGCCAAGGTTTAATTCTGAGGAAACTCGCCAGAAATGGCGAGAACCGGCCGGTTTTGTCAATTTTTAGCACTTGCTCACATAAGTATTTCAGCCGGGTAGATATTTTGTGTTGCGCTGCACAATGCCGTAGCCGAACGATGTCCTGGGGGGACTCGTTTGCGACTGGACATACGCCGTGGAGGATTCCGCCAGGTTGACCAGCTTGAGTTGTCCGTCCGTCGATTTCGAGCCCGGCCCGGCCGTCCTCGCAATGCGCGGATTTGCGGGTGCCTTGACGGGTCTCGTCCGCCTTAGCCTGCCGCTCGAAACGGCCGGCTGGCGGCTTCATCGCGGACATCAATGCCGCGGAAGCCGCTGATGGGAAGCGCCCGTGACATCCAACTTGATGCGTTGAGAGCCATCGCCGTAACGATGGTGTTGTATTCCCATTTCTTCGCGGAGGAACCTTCGTTCTGGGGCCATATCGGTGTGCGGCTGTTCTTCGTGCTGAGCGGCTTCCTGATTACGCGCCTGCTCCTGGAGGCGCGTTCGGCCACCGAATTCGAAACCGGCCCTGCACTGCGCTCCTTCTACATCAGGCGGATGTTGCGGATATTCCCGCCCTATTTTGCCGTCCTGGGTTTCGTCTGGCTGGTCGACCTGGATCAGTCCAGGGGGTCGCTGGTCTGGCATGCGCTTTATCTGTCGAACTTCTGGTATGCGCAGCACAATAACTGGAACCCTTGGGTGCTGGGCCATTTCTGGAGCCTGAGCATCGAGGAGCAGTTCTATCTTGCCTGGCCGCTGGTCGTCCTGCTGGCCCCACGCCGCCGCTTCGAGGCCATCTGCATCGCTGTCATCGCGCTGTCGCTGGCCTATCGCTTCTATTGGCCGATCACCGCCACGCCGGCGCTGGCGCGCGACCTGCTGCCGCCGGCATCCATGGATGCGCTGGCGTCGGGCGCGCTGCTTGCCTGCTGGCATTTTAGGGGCGCCGGCCTGCCGCACTGGATGCGGCTGGGCTGGCCTGCCTTCGCGGCCGCATTCCTTGTCATCGAGTGGTTAGTCCCGGAGCCCGCCGATCCGACACTGGAATGGGCCCGCTGGCTGCTGCGGGAAGTCCTGCCCCTGGTGCCGCTGATAGTCATCGTGGCAGCCTGTTCGCGCGGCCTTGGCGGCATCCTGGGCAGGCTTGCCGAACTGCCGCCGCTGCTTGGCCTCGGCCGCATCAGCTACGGCGTCTATCTCTATCATCCGATATTGCTGTCGCTCGCCGTCAAGGCGCAGCCCTGGATTCCCCTCAACGTCTCGGAGCAAGGGCCAGGGCGATTCCTGGTCGCGGGCGCCGCCACGATTGTCGCGGCCTCGATTTCCTGGGTGGTTTTCGAGAGGCCGCTCAACAGCCTGAAGCGCCACTTCCCCTATGTCGCGCGCACTCGCTCTGCACAGGGCAGCCATGGCGGCTGGCTCGCGACGGCGGCCGTCGGACCGCCCGATGGCCGCACACCGGCGCTCGAACTCCAGCGCACGGATGCAGGACGATGACCGCCGCGCCGCTCGTCTCCGTCCTGTTGCCGGTCTACAATGCCGGCCCCTATCTCGCCGCCGCGCTGGGAAGCATCCTGCGGCAGGATCACAGTCGCCTGGAGATCATCGCGATCGATGATGGCTCGACCGACAATTCGCTCGAGATACTCGAGCGCTGCCAAAAGGCCGATAGCCGCATTTCGATCATTTCGCGCGAAAACCGCGGCCTTGTCCCGACACTCAACGAAGGGCTGGCGCTCGCCCGGGGCGAACTGGTCGCCCGGATGGACGCCGACGACGTCGCCTATCCCTGGCGTCTGTCGCGCCAGGTGGCGCTGTTCGAGCGGCGGCCCGAACTGGGCTTCTGCGGCGCCGGCGTCGACATGTTGATCCGCGGCCGCATCGCCATCGGCAGGCCGGATCCGGTGTTCAAATTCGGCCGCATCCCTGTATTGGCGATGTTCTTCACGATCTTCATGCACCCGACGGTCGTCTACAACAGGAAGGTCATCGACGACAGCGTTCTCCACTACGACCCGATCTACAGGCACGCCGAGGATTTCGATCTTTTCAGGCGGCTGGCCGGCCGTTACCCGGCAGCCATGATGCCCGAAAACCTGGTCGTCTACCGCGTCCATGAGGCAAGCGTGACCAGCCGGCACGTCAAGGAGATGCGCAGGACGCATTTGCGGATCGTGGCCGAGAACCTTGAGCGCGAGGGCCTGGCGCAGGCCACGCGGGACCTGCGCGACATCGGCGATGCGGTCAGCCACGACACGGTCGCCCGTGCGGCCAGCTTCATCGTCGCGCTGGAGGAGGAAATCCGCTCGCTGCCGGCGGCGACGCGGCCGAGCTTCGAGGCTGGCGCGCTGAACCTGTTCTATTTCCTCTACCAGCTCGTCGCCGACGAAAAGCAGCCGGCGTTGACGCATGAATTGCTGACGCGAACCGCGAAATGGAACGCCATCCGGCGCCGCGAGCAATATGCGCTGCGGCCCGGCGCCTGGGCGCCCTGGCTCAGCCTCGCCTCGCTGTCGGCCAGCAGGCAAGCCGACGCCATGGCATATTTCTTCAAATCAGCGCCCGCCGCGGCGGTTCTGGCACCTTATCAAGCGGTCTGAGGCATGATCGTCAAAGCCAACCAACCTCTGCAGCGCGATCGTTCGACGGCGTCCGACCCCGCCCCGACCGATCGAGGCCGGGACCGATCGCCGGAAGTCAGCTTCATCATCTGCACCCGCAACCGCGTCGCGGTGCTCGATGCCTGCATCAAGTCGGTGCAAGCCGCCTGCCGCGCACATGCCGGCTTCGCCGCCGAACTCGTGGTCGTCGACAACGGTTCGAGCGACCGCACGGCCGAACGCCTGGCCAGCATCGCCGCTGCGTCGGACATTCCGTTCACGCCCGTCTGCGAGCCGCGCCCCGGATTGGCGGCTGCCCGCAACGCCGGGCTGCGGCGCGCGCGCGGCCGTGTGCTGGTCTTCGTCGACGATGACTGCGCGGTCCATCGCGACTATCTGCGCGATCTGGAGCGACACTATGCGTCCGGGGAACAATGGCTCATCCGGGGCGGACGTGTCGAGCTTGGCGATGCCAGGGATTTGCCGTTCACCATCAAGCGGTCGTGGGCGCGCGAGCGGCTGACGCCGGATGTCCATCCCGGAGGTTTCGTGCTGGGCTGCAACATGACGATGCACCGCGACGTCGCGGCCCGCATCGGCTATTTCGACGAACGCTTCGGCGCCGGCGGACCATTGCGGTCGGCAGAGGACACCGATTACCTCGTGCGCGCGATGCTGCTCGGCATCGCGGTCGAGTATGTGCCTGATATGACGATATTCCATCATCACGGCCGGCGGGATCGCAAAGCCATCGAAAAGCTGCACCGCGACTACAGCCTGGGCAATGGCGGGCTCTGCCTGAAGCATGTTCGCCACGCGCCCTGGCTGCTTCGCCATTTCTACTGGGCCGCAAGAGGGGCTATCAGGGAATTGGCGGGAGGACCCGCCTTCGATCGTGAACTCAACCTGCCGCACTGGCCGATCGTCGCCATGAATTTGCTCGGCGCGGCCAGGTTCGCGGTTCTCCTGCTGGCCAGACGGCCGCGGGCCGAGCCGGTGCGGCAAGATCAGCAAGCCAATGCCCAGGCGAGGTGAAACGCTATAATGCCGATGCTGCCGCCAAGCCTGCCGATGCTGTTCCGGGCGTTCGGAAAGCGGCAACTGCGCCTGCTTCCGGCGGTGGTGGTACTCGGCCTGGTCAGCGCCGTCCTCGAAGGGTTCGGCATCGGCCTGATCATCCCGTTGCTGGGCATCATCATGGGACATGGGGATGCGGCCGGCATGGGCGGCTTCTCCGCTGTCCTCCAGCATGTCGGATCGGGCCTGAGCGAGCGCGACCGGCTGATCGTCATTTCGGTCGCCATCCTCGGCTCGATCATCCTGAAGAACGTCTTCGCCTTCGCCAACACGCTGCTGACGACCTTCATCTCCGGCAAGGCAAGCCATTCCATCCGCAGCGCCCTGTCGGAGCAGCTGTTGCGGGTCGGCTATCCGTTCTTCCTGCGGCAAAGCCCCGGACGCCTGCTCAACATCATCTCCAACGAATCCTGGCGGGCCTCCGATGCGATCCAGATCATGCTGTCGGCCATCGTCAGCGCATCGGCCGCCATCATCCTCCTGGCTTTCCTGTTGCTGCTTTCGTGGCGCATGACGCTTCTGGTCACGCTCGGACTGGCGCTCGTCCAGATCGCGCACGCCATCCTCTCGGCCAATCTGAAGGAGCCCAGCCGCAGCGTCGCTTCGCGCAACGGCCATCTCGCCTCGCAGATGCTTCACCTTGTGCATGCCGGACGGCTGATCCGCATCTTCGGACAGGAGAACCGGGAAAAGGCGATATTCGACACGGCGTCGGATGCGGTTCGCCGCGCTTCCTTCGCGCTGCTCGTGCGCCAGGGAGCGCTGCCGCCGCTGACGGAGGTTCTCCACGCCATGCTGTTCCTGGCGGTGGTGATCGGCGCCTGGCTGGCGCAGGTGAGTTTCCCGCTGATTATCGCCTTCGTCATCCTGCTCTACAGGCTGCAGCCGCATATGCGGGCCCTGCAGGGCTCGTGGAGCCAGCTGCAGGGCCTGAGCGGATCGCTAGAAGAGGTGACATGGCTGCTGGATCCCGCCGGCAAGCCGCAACCGCCGCAAGGCGACGGGCCGTTCCACGGTCTGCGCCAGGGCATCAAGTTCGACGGTGTGACATTCACCTATTCCGGTACGGACCGGCGCGAAGTGGTGCTGCATGCGGCGACATTCGAAATCCGCGGTGGCCGCTCGACGGCGCTGATCGGCCGCTCGGGCGCCGGCAAGACGACGATCGTCAATCTCCTGTGCCGCTTCGTCGAACCGGACACCGGCAGCATCCTCGTCGATGGATTACCGCTCGACCGGATCGACGCCAGCCAGTGGCGACGGCACATCGCCCTGGCCAGCCAGGAGCTGGAGCTGGTCGACGGCAGCATTTTTGAAAACATAACCTACGGCCAGGATGCGGCGACAGCCGGCGATGCCGAGGCCGCCGCAAGACTGGCCGAAGCGCATGAGTTCATCGAAAGGCTGCCTCTGGGCTACGAAACGCTGGTCGGCTACAGGGGCGTCAATCTGTCGGCGGGACAGAGGCAGCGGATCGCCTTGGCCAGAGCCCTGGTCCGCGATCCCGATCTCCTCATCCTGGACGAAGCCACCAATGCTGTGGACGGGCTGTCGGAAGCGGCCATCGTCGAGACCCTGAAGTCGAGAGCCGGCCGCCGCACGACCATCGTCATCAGCCACCACCACAGCACCATCTCGTTCTGCGACGACGTGGTCATCCTGAGCGGCGGCCGCGTGAAAAAGCAGGCCCCTTTCGGCGCCCTGGCCTCGCTCAGCATGGACGAGCTTTATCAGCACGAGCCACTCGACTGAGAAGGCACCGGGCCGGCCGCGATCGTTTCCCAGGCGTATTTGCAGCCTCCGCCGGCGGGTCGTCGCAAAGGTTCGAATCAGAAGCTTGGGGAATTGCCGCTGGCACCTTCCGTGATCGCACCAATGCCGTGCGGGACCGAGGCGCGCTACCTTGTCTGTGCGGCGGACCTGTCGATCCGCCTGGCCGGTGCCCCATTGGGCTTACTCTCCGGGTGAGGTGCCGGCCTCCCATGCACAAAACAAAGACCTGAAGCCGGTCGCCTGAAGCCCTTCAGGCGCGACACGCTTTAAGAAGCGGCGCCGACATTCCTGCGCATGCGCCGCCTGCCCGTCGTCCGTGCTTTCTTCGCCATCGCCCCGGCTATCTCGACCACGCCGTTCTCGGGCGGCCTGCCATTGGTGGCCTTGTGGAGCCGCTCATAGGGCAGCAGTTCCTTGATCCGGGCATTGAGCGAGGCGATTTCGGCTTTGAGGTCCTCGCACTCCTGCCTCTGCACGTCGAACTGTATCTGTTCGGACGCCTGTTGCAGCGTCAGTTGAGAAAGGTTGGCGTTCACCTTGGAAAGACTCATCTTGTCGCCTTCGCTCTCCTGGCTCAGCGCGGACAATCTTTCATCGGCGATCTTCTTTTCGGCCAGGGCGTCGTTCAGTTCGCTCTTGAGCCTGGCGATCTCGCCTGCGGCTTCGCTGTTTTCGGTCGACACTTGCTCCAGCCGCGATTGCAGGTTCTGGATCTCCGAGCTCAACCCGCGCATTTCCGCCTGGCCGCGAGCCAGCTCGGCTTCCTTGTCGCCTTCCATCATGCGGGCCGCTTCGCTCGTTTCCGACAGCTTCGCCTGTGCGGCCTCGAGCGACTTCTGGAGCCGCATCTCCTCTTTCTCGCTCTTGCCGAGCGCGGCCAGCAGTTCCGCCAGCCGGGCTGCTTCGCTGGCATGGATCGTCGACAGCTCGTCGAGCCTGTGGCGCGCCTGCGATTCCCGCTTCAGCGCCTTGTCGAGTTCGATCGACAGGTTGACGTGCTTTTCGCGCAGCATCTTGCTTTCGCGCAAGCGCCTGTTGGCCTCGACCGTCCTGGCGGTCAGCCGCTTGGCGATGTCGCCGAACTCCGCTTCGCGCTTGGCGCTGGCATTGGCTGTCTCCACCAGTTCCAGCCTTACCGCGGCAAGTGCCGCACGAAGCGTCTCCCGGTCCTGAACCAGGCTTGTCTCGCGCTGCTGGAGCGCTTCGAAAGCGCCTTCACGCTCGCGCAATTTTCTCGTCGCATCGTGCAGCTTCTCCGACAGCGCCCTCTGTTCGGCGGCCAGGGCCGCATTGGCAACCTCCAGCTCGTTGGCGCGCAGGATGTCGCTGTGCAGGATGTTGAGGAATTCACGCGTCAGATGGTGTGAGGTGCCGATCTCCGACAGCTTGTCGTTGATCTCCTCCAGATAGTCCCTGGCGTCATGGAAGAGACCCTCGAAGGCGCTCAATGCAGCCAGCCGGGTCTGTGTATGGGCGGTCAGCCGTGGCGCGGTTTCGGAACTGTCCGCATCGCCCGCAGCGTCGGCCTTCCCCGCATTGTCGTCATTTGCCGCGTCGGCCTGGGGTGGCCCGCCATCGGCTGCCGTCGGGGCATCCGGCACATCGTCGCTCTCTGGCGGCACCAGGTCGTCGGCATCGAGACTTGCATCCAGCGCGTCCGCCAAATCGATCTGCAGGTCCTGGATCGCTTTATCCACGTCTTCAGCACGCTTGATCAGGCCTCTGAAGTTCATCACCAAACTCCCCTTACGCATACCTCGCTTCGAACTTAACAAATTGCTAATATATCCTTACATCCGCTGCTTGCGCAGGGGAAGCCCCGTCGGCACAAAGGTAAATTTGGGACATTTGGGGGTTGGAATAGCGTGAACAACCAATGCCGCAGCCGGGAAGAGCCGGATTCCTCTGACAGTGTGGAGGTCTGAAGGACGGCAAGACCGTGGCCGCTCAGAAGAGCCCGCGCGAGACCTCGAGGGCAGCGGAGAAACTCGCCTGATCTCTTGGCAGGCGCAAGATCACTATCGCAGGGCCGGGCCGAGTGCTCTAACCCAAACGGTCTCAGCTGCTTTTCGGGGCTGGTACCAACTGGATCGGAGGTCGCTCGCCGGACGCGTTGCCCAGCGCGATGGCGACCCGGTCGCGCCCATTACCCTTGGCTTCGTAGAGCGCGTGATCCGCGGCATTGGTCAATTCGGCCCAGCCCACGCCATGCTCGGGGTAGGCGGCGACCCCGAACGAGGCTGTAACGGTGCCCAGCGTTCGGCCGCGATGCGTCAAATGAAGCTTCCTGATTGCCTGGCGCAGCGCTTCCGCCCGCTCGGCACCTTCCTGGACCGAGCTTCCCGGCATGACCAGGGCAAACTCCTCGCCGCCGTAGCGCGACACGACATCACTATCCCTGGCGTGCTCGATCAAGGTGGCGGCGACCTGCTTCAGGACGAGATCGCCGGCTTCGTGGCCGAACGTATCGTTGAACTGCTTGAAATGGTCGACATCGAGCATGATGACCACCAGCGGCTGGCCCGAGCGTTCCATCCGGCGCAGTTCGCGGCTGCTCGTCTCCTCGAGATATCGTCGGTTGAACAGACTGGTGTTCGGATCGCGGATCGACTGCTGCCGCAGCGTCTCGCGCAGGCGCAGATTGGCCAGGGCGAGCGCCAGCATGTCGACGACACCACGCAGAATCTGCTGTCTTTCAGCCAGCCATTGCGGCTTCTCGGCCGCATTCGGTTCGCACAGATGAAGGATGCCCAGCGTTTCGCCTTGCGCCGCCAGAGGCATGCAGACATAGCCCTTCTTGCCGTTCTCGGTGATATGCGCGCAGCGCGGCGTGAGCATGCCGGGGCCGGCGACATGTTCCTGGCCGCGCCTGAGCGCCCAGCAGTCTTCCGGCGCGAATTGCGTGGCGCTCGAGCGGACGTCGCCCCAATGGGCCATTTCTTCCACCAGGTTGCGCGACGCGCTGGTCAGGTGGACGGTTCCGCTCAAGCCACCGAGAAACTCGGCCATGGCGGTGCCGACCACCGAGAATGCTTCCGGGAAGGTGACGCAGGCCTGCAGCAGTTCGCCAAGCTTCACCAGACGGGTCGTGGTTTCGGACTTTTCGTGCAGTTCACGGTTGAGGAGTGCCAGCTGATCGGCACGCTCGTTGACCACTCCTTCCGCGCGGCGCAGCTCGCTGATGTCGTTGAGCGTAAGGACGAGACCGCCTTCGGATCGGCTGAGCGGACCGCAACTGGCGATGACCGGCAGGTGCGAGCCGTCGGATCTGGCCAGGCGCACCTCGCCCTGCTGCTGGCGGCCCGTGGCTAGCGCCATTTCGATGGGAGAAGCGCCGGCGGCGAACGCGCCGCCTCTGGGATCGCGAATGGTCAGCACCGAATCCCATTGCTGCCCGACGATCTTGTCGGCACGCCGCCCGATCATCGTTGCCGCCGCCGGATTGGCGCTGGCGATCCGGCCGTCCCCGTCTAGAACCGCGATGCCTTCGGCAGCCGTCTCGACGATGTCCTCGACATGCGCACGCGCCGACGCAAGCTGGTCCGCCATCGTGTTGAAGCCATCGGCCAGCTGCCCGAATTCATCGTTGCGGGCGTGGCTGATGCGCGTCATGGCATTGCCTTTCGCCAGCGCTTCCATGCCGCGCATCATGTCCCCGAGGCCAGAGCTGACACGGCGGAGCAGCTGCCATGCAAAGCCGACCGCGACCAGCACGGCGGCCGCCGTGCTGAGGCCAACCAGCCAGAGCAGGCTGTCGGTGCTTTGTTCGGCGGCCTGCAGAACAGGGTTATATTCCAGCAGCACGGCGCCGATGATCGCACCCTCGGGATTCTCGATCGGAACGGCCAGCATGGCGTTCACTTCCTCCGGGTCGACAAATCTGCGCGGAATGCCATCCGCCAGGGTCTGGCCGATTTCGTTGCCGGGGTCGTGATTGAATTTATCGCCGACCTGGTGCTCTTCGTCGGCGGCATGGGCGAGGATGGTCTTGTTGCTGTCAAGGACCAGGAAATCCCTGTGCAGGCGGCGGTGCTGGTGCAACAAGAATTGCTTGAGCGCCTCGGGCCGATCGAGCAGCGAAAGCGTCCCATCGGTTGATTTGAAGACGATGGTGTCGGCCAATTCCCCAGCGACATTGGTCGCTTCGGTCAACCCCAACGATTTGGTCGCCACTTTCTGCGTAAAGATCGCGACGCCGCCGACCAGCGCGATCAGGGCCGCGGCGGCCACCATGGAGAGAATGATCTGGCTCTTGATGCGCATGTCATGGCTCCGCCGAGAACGACAGCATTGCGCATGTCACATCGAGCCAGCATCTCATTCCCGGCTTTTATTACCAAATGCTTATCAACGTCCTAACGACGCCAGCCGCGGCTCCCCGCACGACGCACGGTTCCTCACCCTCATGAAATGAGGGAGAGGAACCCAAGTCTTGCTAAGTCACCCCGCCATGGCCATCGGCACGGCGCTCTTGTTGGGGATCTGGATGTCGATTTCCAGCGTCGACATGGTCTCGCCGCGGTCCATCGAGACCTGCAGATAGTCCTGGTCGATCTGCACATGCTTGGCGATGACGGCCATGATCTCCTCGCGCAGGATGGAGACGAGGTCGGGCTGGCTGCGGTTGCGGCGCTCATAGGCGAGCAGCACTTGCAGCCGCTCGCGCGCCACCGGGGCGCTGGAGCGCCGCTTGAAGATGTCGAGCAGGTTCATGCCGCCCTCCTTCCCAAAAGACGATCGAGGAAGCCCTTGCGTTCGAAGGGCACGATGACGGGCAATTCCTCGCCCTCCAGCCGCCTGGCGGCGTCGATATAGGCCTTGGCAGCGGAATTGAGCGGCTCCGACAGCGTCACCGGCGAACCGAGGTTGGAGGCGCGCAGCACATCCTGGCTTTCCGGAATGATGCCGAGCAGCGGCACAGACAGGATTTCCAGGACGTCGTCGATGGACAGCATTTCGCCGCGCGACGCACGCGCCGCGTCGTAGCGGGTGACCAGCACATGCTTGGCGATCTGCTCGCCCTGCTCGGCCCGCAAGGTGCGCGCATCGAGCAGGCCGATGATGCGATCGGAATCGCGCACCGACGACACTTCCGGATTGGTGACGATGACCGCCTCGTCGGCAAAGCGCATGGCGAGCTGCGCGCCGCGCTCGATGCCGGCCGGGCTGTCGCAGAACACGTAGTCGAACACCGAGCGCAGCTTGTCGATGACTTCGCCGACGCCTTCCTCGGTCAGCGCATCCTTGTCGCGCGTCTGCGAGGCCGGCAGCAGGAACAGCGTCTCGACCCGCTTGTCGCGGATCAGCGCCTGCGAGAGTTTCGCCTGGCCCTGGATGACGTTGACGAGGTCGAACACCACGCGCCGCTCGGCCCCCATGATCAGGTCGAGGTTGCGCAGGCCGACGTCAAAGTCGACCAAGGCCACCTTCTTGCCGGTCTTGGCCACGGCCGCCCCGAGGGCCGCCGTCGAGGTCGTCTTGCCGACGCCCCCCTTGCCCGAGGTGACCACCACTACCTTGCCCATTGAAAAGCCTCCGTTGTTGTTTTCTTGGTCGAGCGGCCCGGCCGCCCCAATATCGAAACGAATGTCAGCTCAGCGTCGAAACCCGCAAAGCGTCGCCATCGAGAAACGCCTGCACCGGCTTGCCGCGCGAAACGCCTTCCATCTCCTCGGCGGTGACGTACCAGCCGTCGACCGCCAGAAGCTCGGCCTCGTTCTTGCGGCAGAAGATGCGCGCGCCCCTGTTGCCCAGCGCACCCGCCGAAGCGCGCCCGCGCAGCGTGCCATAGACATGGATCGAGCCCGCCGCGATGATCTCCGAACCGGACGCGACCGAACCCAGCACGATGACATCGCCATGCGGATGCACGATCGCCTGGCCGGAACGGATCGGCGCCTTGATCATCAGCGTGCCCGAAGCTTCAACCTGCGGCTCGCTATCGCCCGCCTTGCTTGCGTCAGCCTTGCCGCCCTTATCGAGGCCGGCTTCAGGCGCCCTGCCCTCGGCCTCGCCCTCTGATGTGCTTGAAACATCCTCCCGCGCCTTGCGGGGCAGCAACCCATCCGTCGTCGCCTCCTTGGCGCCGACCAGCACCGGCGGCAGGTTGAGCTCGAGTGCAGTGTGGCCGTCGAGCTCGATGGCATAGATGCGGATGCCGCGATGGCCAAGCACGCCGACCAGCGATTCGATCGCGGCGACATCGGGCTTCAAGGTGTTGAGATCGAGCACCACCGGCCGCCCGGCAAAATAGCCCGGCGAGTTGCCGATCCAGTGGTCCAGCCCCTCCAGCCACACGTCCAAAGGTGCCTCCGGCGTCAGCGTGAAAGCGACGAAAGAGCGGGCGCGAAAACGAATGGATTTGGCCTCGAGGGGGGCGGCAAAGGTCACGGCTGGCGAATCCTTACTGAGAGGTAAACGCTAGCGAGGGAATGGTTAACGAATGGTTAATGGGAGGGGGTGGCGCAACTTAGCAGCCGTGTGAAATTGGAAGGTTGGCCAGATTGTCGCAGTTCCAGCCGGCGACACGCTGTGCGGCTTGAGGTGGGCCGCAAGCGGCCTAGCAGCTTTCGGGTAGAAAGCGCCGAATTCTGCCGTTCCAAGTGGATACGGTGGGGCCAGGCCGGATGATCGCACCAGGATCATCGTCAGCGAAAGTGTCGCACCGTCTAGAGTGATTCGGGCACCGTGTGGACCGGCCACAATCTAGCGGCTGATATAGCTCGCCATCGGCACCCAAGGAAGGTGGTGCTCAGAACTGGACATCAGCAGCAACCGATTGACTGTATTGTCCTGGAAGCCATTGACCCGAAATAGACTGGTTACTTTTCCGGTGCCGTATCGGATGTCCGCCCTGTCTATGGCGCCATCTGCAACTCGCTTACCGCGTAGGAAACGTGCGGCAAGGTGCTTTTCGAAATTGGGTTTCGTCCCTCCCACCTTTCGATCTCTAATGTAGTTGAAGGCCGAGCGAAACACCGACGTGATCTCGGCAGACGCCCCGCTTGCCCCCAACGCCTCGATCGCTTGGTGGTCAACCGGAAACCGAAGAGGCGCCGCCTGAATGGCAAACTGCAAATTTTGAAGCGCCGATTCGGTACCGATGTAGCGGCGGTTGAGCGCAGCTTGCAACTCCCGCCATCTGAAGGGGCTATCGGTGAGTATCTGCGCGCCCGTCGCCTGCGCGAGATACATTGCCATCTCGAAGTTCGGCGCCATCTTCATGATTTCCAACTGACCGCCGGATCCAAGAGAGTTTTCCTGCAGAACGGCCAGAGGATCGTCCAACCTCATCTGTTCAATGAACGGCATCATCTCTTCGACGTCTATGGTCG
>NZ_RZTB01000410.1:0-436 GCF_003997735.1 Mesorhizobium sp. M7A.F.Ca.MR.148.00.0.0
GGGGAATAGGGGAATATGGGAATAGGGGAGGCTATTCGGCTGCAAGTTTACGGATGAGAAGCCGAAGAAGCTTTCCCACACTTTCGGTACTCGCCAACAATGGGCCGGACGTCGCTTTCGGCGCGATGCCAATACGTTCAGCAATCAGAAGCTGAGTTTCCAGTTCCTTCAATGATCCTTGGGCAATACGGAGAAATTGCAGATAGTAGCCTCGAATTTCCCTGCCATACCCCTCGGCTATGTTTGCCGGCACCGACGTTGCAGAGCGCCGCACTTGGCTGGTCAGCCCATAAAGCTCTTCTTTGGGCCAGGATTTAGTAGCACCGTAGACCGCCACCGCAAGATCCATCGCCTGCTCCCAAACAAGCAAGTCCTTGTAGGACCCTGTTTTTTCGGTCATCCGTCCCTACTCCCCTACTCCCCTACTCCCCTACTC
>NZ_RZTB01000411.1:0-429 GCF_003997735.1 Mesorhizobium sp. M7A.F.Ca.MR.148.00.0.0
CCGCCGCCAACAAGGGCGAGACGACCGAGCGGGTGACACTTTCCGACCTGACCGGCGAAACGCCGGCAGACGTCGCCGCCAGGCAGGCGGAACTCGACAGGAAGGCAGCGGCGGAAGCGGAGGCTGCAGCCGAGCGCAAGCGCGCTGAGGACAAGATCGCCGGGCTGACACAGGCCGTGGAGCGGGTGGGAAGCCGCCTCGATGATCTGGGAAAGGCAAAGCCTGCTCCGGCCGTGGCGCCCGAAGTCGTTAAGGAAGTGGTCAAATATGTCACACCCGAGCCACCGGCGCGTGCTACCGTGGGCGTTTTTCGGGGCGTGAAGCTTGAAACATACGACGTGCCGCGACAACAATAACAGAGTGCGGCGAAACGGAACGGGCTGCCGCCGGCAGCGAGTGGGAGACGGGGATGCAGGGGTCTTGGTTGAG
>NZ_RZTB01000412.1:0-425 GCF_003997735.1 Mesorhizobium sp. M7A.F.Ca.MR.148.00.0.0
CATCACCAAGGCGCTGCTGCAATGCGGCGTCGGCTATGTCGGCGGCTATCAAGGCGCGCCGATCAGCCATCTAATGGACGTGCTGGCCGATGCGCAGGACATTCTGGGCGAACTCGGCGTGCATTTCGAAGCCAGCGCTTCGGAAGCCACCGCCACCGCCATGCTGGCCGCCTCGGTGCACTACCCGATCCGCGGTGCCGCAACCTTCAAGTCGACGGTCGGCACCAATGTCGCCTCAGACGCGCTGGCCAATCTCGCCTCCGGCGGCGTCACTGGCGGCGCACTGATCATTGTCGGCGAGGATTATGGCGAAGGCTCCTCGATCATGCAGGAGCGCAGCCACGCCTTCGCCATGAAAAGCCAGGTCTGGCTGCTCGACCCGCGACCGAACCTGCCGTCGATCGTCAAGGCGGTGGAGGACGGTT
>NZ_RZTB01000413.1:0-423 GCF_003997735.1 Mesorhizobium sp. M7A.F.Ca.MR.148.00.0.0
CCGCCGCCCAGACCGTCGCTGCAAGCACAGCCGACGTCGGCCCCGTTGCCACCGACGCCGCCAAGGCGAACTTCAGCGATGAGGAATGCTTGAACAGGTTTGCCGTGCTCTCACGCACCGGCGCCATCTACTTCCGGCCGGCCAGCGCGCGGCTCGATGCGAAAAGCCGCCCATTGCTGACGGAGGTCGAAGGTGTCGTTGGCAAATGCCCAAGCCTGAAGGTCGAGGTCTCCGGCTATACCGATTCCGATGGATCGCCGGACGCAAACAAGCAGTTGTCGGAGCGGCGCGCCCACGCGGTTGCCGACGCCTTGATTGCCGAGGGTATTCCGCGCAATCAGATCAGCGCCGCCGGCTATGGCGAGGAGCGGCCGGTTGCCGCCAACGATACGCCGAAGAACAAGGCGCTCAATCGGCGGATCG
>NZ_RZTB01000414.1:0-420 GCF_003997735.1 Mesorhizobium sp. M7A.F.Ca.MR.148.00.0.0
AATGAGTTACGGTTTGGCTTGCTTACGTTCCTCTCCGACTGTTCGGGGCTTTCCACGCCGGTCGCCGTCTCGTTTACAACACTGGACGATGGGGGCATGGGAAGCTTCGAAGTCGTAACTGTTGGATATTCTTTGGCGGCCAAGCCGCGACTCATCTCTGATTTCACCTACACGGATATCGACGGTATGGGCGTTTTGGTGTCCGCGTTTTCGGATGGACACATTATTTCCGTTGTGGATTTTTGGAGATACGATTTCGCTCCTATTTTGTCTTTTCCTGAAGCTAAGGACTTGGAGGCCCGCTGAATGTCTCTGCGATCCACTCACGGTCCAACGAGTGCCACCGCCGCCGAAGCCGCGTTCGACGCGCTCGGCCATGAAATATTGGCGGAAAAGGCGGCAGCACTCGGCCGCGCCGGC
>NZ_RZTB01000415.1:0-408 GCF_003997735.1 Mesorhizobium sp. M7A.F.Ca.MR.148.00.0.0
TAATGCAGTTTCCGGACAGAACCAAGCCGTGGAGCAATGGCTGCCTTGGCGTGCCCGGAAAATCGATAGGCCCTGTCGGATCTCATCAGCACCAAACGTCTTCCAGACGATCGTGCGGCCAGCAATCAAGCCAGCCGACAGTCGTCAAACAATCACGGCGATCTATTTCAACGGCCAGCACGCGACCGACAATCAGAGAAGGAGGCGATTATGCTCGCAAACAGCAACGCAACGGCAAATCTGGCGGTAAGGGACCTGGCAAAGGCCAAGGCTTTCTACGAGGGAACGCTTGGCCTGAAACAGGTGCACGATGAGGGCGGCGAACTGATCGTCTACAAAAGCGGCGATACCACCCTCAACGTCTATCATTCTCAATTTGCCGGAACCAACAAGGCGACAGCCTGTCTC
>NZ_RZTB01000416.1:0-405 GCF_003997735.1 Mesorhizobium sp. M7A.F.Ca.MR.148.00.0.0
GGCGTTCGCTCATCACGAGCGCAACGCGGCAGGAGGGGCAAGTCATGCCAAGGAGGGAAGGAGATGTCATACGGGGCTCCAAACCGAAAGATTGAGCCCGCTTGACCGAAACATGGAAACGAGCCCGTTAAAGCGGTCCGACATCACGATCGCCAAAAGCGATAGTCAGAGGGGCCCGGCCCGCGTGAGACAAGTTAGGAATGCAGAGCCGCGCCTTCAAGAGCGATATTGCCCTGCAAGAATGATTTGTTCGTCATCGTTGCTCAGACCGTCACCACGATTTCAAATCGTCACCACGATTTCAGATCGTCACCACGATCTTGCCGAACTGCTCGTTCGATTCTAGGTAGCGGTGCGCCTCGACGATTTGGTCGAACGCGAAGGTCCTATCGATGATCGGCTTTA
>NZ_RZTB01000417.1:0-404 GCF_003997735.1 Mesorhizobium sp. M7A.F.Ca.MR.148.00.0.0
CGGTGGACGTGGTCAAGACCGAGGATGCCTGCCGGGCGTTCATGGCGTTTTGCCGCGCCAGTGGACTGATGGCCAGGGACATGATGACGCGGCGCAAGCGCGGCGGTGAGGCGAGGGCGCTCCAGGCCTGAGGGCTGTGCCCTGTTCGTTGCCCGATTAAAACACCGGCGATCGTGTTTGAACGCACGTGGTAATGTCGTGAGCGCGCCGCTGTGCGCGTTTCGTCCCGACGACTGCACCGCACCAAGGCCGGCCCTGTTAAGCTTCCGTTTCCATCTTCCCGGCTACGCCTTTGCTTGTTGGCAATGGTTGATTCGTTGCGTCAGTCTCATGGGTTGGAAGATGTCCGCAGAAAAAGTCCGTGCGTTCCCGATCGACCGTCAGGTATTCTTGGTCAGGGAGGT
>NZ_RZTB01000418.1:0-403 GCF_003997735.1 Mesorhizobium sp. M7A.F.Ca.MR.148.00.0.0
AATGTCTAGGTGATGGAAGCCACCATTGCCTTTCCCGTGCTGGTCGGCCTCGTCGCCGTCGCACTGTTCTTCGACTTTCTCAACGGCCTGCACGATGCCGCCAATTCCATCGCCACTATCGTTTCCACCAGGGTGCTGCGGCCGCAATATGCGGTGCTGTGGGCGGCATTCTTCAACTTCATCGCCTTCATGTTCTTTGGCCTCCACGTTGCCGAGACCATAGGCAAAGGTATCATCGACGTCAGCATCGTCACCCCGGCAGTGATCTTTGCAGCCCTCGTCGGCGCCATCGTCTGGAACATCGTCACCTGGATCGCCGGCATCCCTTCGAGCAGCTCGCATGCGCTGATCGGCGGCTTGGTCGGCGCCGGTGTGGCAAAGGCAGGCGTGGGCGCCATCGTCT
>NZ_RZTB01000419.1:0-401 GCF_003997735.1 Mesorhizobium sp. M7A.F.Ca.MR.148.00.0.0
GAGCCGCGCGAAAGGTTGTTCCGGCGCCAGCCGCCGCCACCATGGCGTGAAGCCGACTATGCCGCGGCCCAGGAACACCAGACCGATGAGCAGCGAAGTGGCGGCGAGCCCCTGCTTTGGGAAGGGTGAAGCAAAGACGCCTGCGAGCGCCAGCGGCCACAGTGTCGCCAGGCACAGGCACGCGGCCACGGCAAAACTGGCGAACGGCGTCGGCATCTCATCGACACCGCGAAAGCCGACCACGGCGCGAGCGCAGGAGGCTGCGTCCTGGCCCGGCCAGACGCCGCCAAGGCCCCAATAGACATGCAGCGTGGTGATCAGCAGCAGGACAAAGGAGAGCGAGCAGGCGAGAAAAATCATGAGCGGAACAGTCGCGAATACTGGGTTTCATGCTTCATCGC
>NZ_RZTB01000041.1:0-46745 GCF_003997735.1 Mesorhizobium sp. M7A.F.Ca.MR.148.00.0.0
GGGCGCGGCAGGTCGGCTTGGCGATCTTCCTGGCCTATCTCGTGCCGCCCTCGATACTGTTCATTCCCCTGTCGGTAATGGTGTTCAACCTCGGGCTTTACGATACGCCGTTCGCGCTGATCCTCACCTATCCGACCTTCCTCATTCCATTCTGCACGTGGCTCTTGATGGGCTACTTCCGCTCGATACCCTTCGAACTGGAAGAATGCGCGCTGATCGACGGCGCGAGCCGCTGGCAAATCCTGACCAAGATAGTTCTGCCGCTGTCGGTGCCCGGCCTGATTTCCGCCGGCATCTTCGCTTTCACCCTGTCATGGAACGAATTCATCTACGCCTTGACCTTCATCCAATCGTCCGAAAACAAGACCGTGCCGGTCGGCGTGCTTACCGAGCTCGTACGTTCGGACGTCTATGAATGGGGAGCCCTGATGGCAGGCGCGCTGATCGGCTCCCTGCCGGTGGTGGTGCTCTATTCATTCTTTGTCGAGCACTACGTCTCCTCGATGACGGGGGCGGTCAAGGAGTGAAGCTGAGGCGGAAATCCCACCCTCGGCGGACCATCGAAGCAAGCTCGTGGGTGCCAAGCTGATCGTCAGCTTCCGGCCAAAGGCGACGATGGAAAAATCTGCCCGATGGCGCGAAGCCGGCAGCTTCGATCCGATCCGCGCACTCCGCTCCCTCTCCTTCCCGCAAGCCTGCCACAAGCTTGTTGAGGCATGGTCTGGCTAAGGAAAACCGGTAAAAGGCGGACTTTCTTGGCGATTTCTCCACCCAGCGACATCGTTATGGATGTGGCCCGAGCCGCCGACCCGGCGGATATCGAGACCGCCCGCGCCGCGCTGGCAAAGCGGGCCGGCGGCGCTGCGGGCACGTTTTCACTCGACACCGCCGCTTCGGTCGATGCCGGCTCGATCCTGTCGCGCGCCACCGCCGACAAGGCCGCCGCTGCAACCGACCCGGCCAACAAATTCAAGAAGTTCGAGGCGATGGTGCTGCAGACCTTCATCCAGAACATGCTGCCAAAGGACACCGAGGGCGTCTACGGCAAGGGCCTGGCTGGCGACATGTGGAAATCGCAGCTTGCCGAGCGGGTGGCCGACGTGATGGCCGAACGCGGCGGCATCGGCATCGCCAAGTCGATGCTTGCCGACCACTATCTCGAAGGCAAGCGCGTGGTTCCGGTCGGTCCGGTCTCGGGCGGGTTGGAAAAGACCGAGATCGACCAGCAAAACAGCCTGTCGACCTCGCTGGTCCACCAATTGCAGCGCAAGGCTGCGGGGTCGATGACCGGTGACGAGACGACCATAAAAACAAACATCAAGATCTAAACTGGGAAACGCCATGGCCGACTTTTCAGAATCCACCCCCAATCTGCCAGCACGCACGACCGCGTCGGAAGCGCCGATCCCGTTCGCGCGGCCCGGCAACCTCGCCGCCATCATCGGTCGCATCGAGGAAGTGGTCGAGGAAGAGACCGCCGGCATCCGCAACGCGACCAACTATGATCTCAAGGCGTCGAACGCCCGCAAGAGCCGCTACCTCTACGAGTTGACGCGCGCCATGAAGGGCGGCAGCGAAGCCGAATTCCTCGAACAGCACCGCGAGGGCCTGACCCGGCTGCGCCAGAAGCTGGCGAAGAACGAAGCGGCGATCCTGGCGCATCTCAGCGCGGTCAACGAAGTCGCCAGCCTGCTGCGGCACGCCATCCAGCGCGCCGAGACCGACGGCACCTATTCCGCCGGCGAGTTCGGCTGGATGAAGGCATGATGCCGAACACAAGCGACACTTCGGAGATACTGCCGAAGCAACGGCGCAGTGCCGCGTCGCCTTCGCAAGGGACTGATCAAGGGACTGACAAGAGCCGATGATCAAGGTCATCGCCATCGCCGTCTGGATCTGCGCCGCAACCCTCGGCGCCGTGTTCTATTCGTTCCAGGCGGCCGGCGAGCGCGGTGTCGGCGAAACGCCGAAGCCGATGCTGGGCGGTCTCGACTACGTCAAGACCGACATCATTTCGGTGCCGCTGATCCGCGATTCTGAGATCGGCGGCTATTTCCTGACCAAGCTCGTCTACACCGTCGAACCCGAGCAGATAAAGAAGCTGTCCATTCCGGCCGAAGCGCTGATCACCGACCAGGTCTATTCCTACCTCTATTCCAATCCGCAGATCGACTTCACCAACAAGGCGACCATCGATCTCGATGCCTTCCGCGCCGCAATCCGCGATACCGTCAACGCGCGTGTCGGCGCGCCCTTGGTGCATGAGGTTCTGATCGACCAGGTCAATTTCCTGTCGAAGGACGAAATCCGCGACAACTGGCTGCGCCGCAAGAAAAGCGAGACGGCGAGCGAAATGACCAAGGCGTTCAAGGAACACTGAGTTGCCCCGGCTCGGAGTCCCGGCCTCATCGGGGCTCACCTGCCGCGACGGCAGGAACCAACCGCCCGAATTCGCGTTGACGTAAACGTCAACCCAAAGCTATATGCGGCAGCGACCGTGATCGCGAAACCGCGGCATGGGCTTCGGCTGGATCGAAGCGCCGTTGCGAGACAGATGCAACCAGACAAGGAGAACAGCGTGAGCGTTCAGGAGATTGCCGAGAAGATCAAGTCGCGGGTGGCCAGCAGCGGGTTCGATCGTTCCGTGAAATTCGACACCGGCAGCGACGGCGTCATCGTCATCGACGGCGCAACCGTCTCGAACACCGATGCACCCACCGACTGCACCATCAAGCTCTCGCTCGACGATCTGGATTCGCTGATCGCTGGCGACCTGAACCCGACAATGGCGTTCATGACCGGCAAGATAAAGGTCGAAGGCGACATGACCGTCGCCATGGCGCTCAGCCAGCTGATCGGCTGAAGGCATCCAGCCGCCCAAGCGGCACCCACCAAGCGCAAAAACGCCGCCTTTTCGGGCGGCGTTTTTTTTTGCATGAAATGCTGCCGGCTTCGTGTCAGGCCGCCGATATCAGTTCCAGCGCCTTCAGCTTGCGGCCGGCCGCCTTCAGCGTGCCGTGCACGCCGCCAAGCGCGCCTTCCACCAGTTCCAGCGCCAGCAGGCGGTGCCGCTCATAGGGTCCCGGCATGGCAAATGAACCGGTCTTCTCGGCCGAGAAGCCGAAGCGCGCGTAATAGGGCGCATCGCCGACCAAAAGGATAGCGGCATGGCCGAGACGCGCCGCTTCGGCGATGGCATGGCGCATCAGCGCCGAGCCGATGCCGGCATTCTTGAGCGACGGGTCGACGGCAAGCGGGCCAAGCAGCAGCGCGGCCGCACCGCCCTCACCCAACCTGACATCCCACAGCCGCACGGTGCCGGCCACGCCGCCCGAAGCATCGCGGGCGACGAAGGCCAGCCCTTCCGAGGGCCGCCGGCCGCGCCGCAGCTTCTCCGACGACTTTTTCCGGCGCTTCGGCCCCATGGCCCGATCGAGCAACGCCTCGCGCGCCGCAACATCGGCGGCGATTTCGGCAACCATCACAATGGCCGGTGCGTGGCCCCCAATTTCAACTGGCATTTCCATTTCAACTGACATTTCCATTTCCGTAATCCCTGGCGAGCGGAGATCTGTTCCACAGGCGAGCCCGGGTGGACGACAGGCGCCCACCTGGGATGATCTGATCGGCTCTCTCAGCGCATTTTCAGGCGAAGTTGTGTCCGGTTCGCCGTCCGAAAATGCGCTGAGGAAGCGCCGTCAGATCACGTAGGATCGGAGAGGCTCGAAGCCGTTGAAGGCGACCGCCGAGTAGGTGGTCGTGTAGGCGCCGGTGCCTTCGATCAGCACCTCGTCGCCGATGGTCAGCGACAAAGGCAGCGGATAGGGCGTCTTCTCGTACATCACGTCGGCCGAATCGCAGGTCGGGCCGGCGAGCACGCAAGGTGCGGTCTCCGTGCCGTCATGCGGGGTGACGATCGGATAGCGGATCGCCTCGTCCATCGTCTCGGCGAGACCGCCGAACTTGCCGATGTCGAGGAACACCCAGCGCACATTGTCGTTGGCCGCCTTCTTCGAGATCAGCACGACTTCCGACTTGATGACGCCGGCATTGCCGACCATGCCACGGCCCGGCTCGATGATGGTCTCGGGAAGCGCGTTGCCGAAATGCTTGCGCAGCGCCGAGAAGATCGCCTGGCCATAGGCCTGGGCGGCCGGCACGTCACGCAGATAGCGCGTCGGGAAACCACCGCCCATATTAACCATCTTCAAGACGATGCCTTCTTCGGCGAGCGTCGCGAACACCACCTTGGCGTCGGCCAGCGCACGGTCCCAGGCGGTCAGGTCGGTCTGCTGCGAGCCGACGTGGAACGACACGCCATAGGCGTCGAGGCCGAGCCCCTTGGCATGGCGCAGCACGTCGACGGCCATCGCCGGCACGCAGCCGAACTTGCGCGACAGCGGCCATTCGGCGCCCTCGCCATCGGTCAGCACGCGGCAGAACACGCGCGCGCCTGGAGCGACGCGAGCGATCTTCTCGACCTCTTCGACGCAATCGACGGCGAACAGGCGGATGCCGAGCTGGTAGGCGCGTGCGATGTCACGCTCCTTCTTGATGGTGTTGCCGAAGGAGATGCGGTCCGCCGGCGCACCGGCGTCCATCGCCATCTCGACTTCGGCAACGGAAGCGGTGTCGAAGGACGAGCCCATCGCAGCAAGCAGGCGCAGGATTTCCGGCGCCGGGTTTGCTTTCACCGCATAGTAGATCCTGGAATCGGGCAGCGCCTTCTCGAAGGCGCGGAAATTGTCGCGCACGACATCGAGGTCGACGACGAGGCAGGGGCCGGACGGACGTCGGGTGGCGAGGAAGTCAAGGATGCGCTGGGTGGCCATCGGGGTCTCTCCATCAGCGCCTTTCGGCGCGCAATAAGGCTGCGGGACGCGGGCTGTCAGCCTCGCGAACACGCGGTGGACAAAGGCGGGACGGATATCCATGGAACCAGCCGGTGGAGACCCCGGAACCATGAAGCGCCGTCTCGCGGCGGTGAACCTTGGCCTTGCCCGGCCTCGGTTCGCTTTGTCTGCCTTGGCTTGGATGGGAGACCCGTCCGCACTGCCGGCAATGAAGGTGTGCCTCTTCAGTAACCCCGGTTTTTGGACAACCGGCAGAACACCAGAAAGGCCCGCACCGTCGTTGCTTCAAGGTGTCCTCGGGCTGGCGGTTGGCCGCTAGACCGACTGGAGGGGTTGGCTCCAGTTACCTTACCGATTTCCCTCACCATTCGAGGATCGGCGGACACCCACAGGCACGTGCGACTTTGGGCAAGCGCGATATAAGGGCGAAGACTTTCACAATCAATAAAAATCGTATCGCAGGTTGTAAAATTTCTGGCGTCGAACAATGTTGCGGCAACCGTATCCGGATATCGAACGATGACAGGCACGCACGGCCCTCTCAACGCCTTTCTCGATCTTCGCCGGATGCCGGTGGCACATGCCCAGCTAGGCCCGCTGGCCGGCCTGCGGCTGGCCGTCAAGGACATCTACGACGTCGCCGGTTACCGCACCGGTTGCGGCAATTTGCAAAAATTCGCCGAAAGCCCCGCGGCCTCGCGCACCGCACCCGCCGTGCAGATGATCCTCGATGCCGGCGCACGCTTCGTCGGCAAGACGCAGACCGACGAGCTTGCCTTCGCGCTGTTCGGCCAGAATGCGCATTTCTCGTTTCCGGTGAACCCGGCGGCACCCGACCGCGTCACCGGCGGCTCCTCATCGGGGTCGGCGGCGGCGGTGGCGGGCAGGCTGGCCGATATCGCCACCGGCTCAGACACCGGCGGCTCGATCCGCGCCCCGGCGAGCTTTTGCGGACTGATCGGGCTGCGCACCACGCATGGCCGCATTCCGCTCGACGGCACGATGAAGCTGGCGCCGAGCCTCGACACGTTCGGCTGGTTCGCCGACGACATCGAGACCTACGAGACCGTCGGCAAGCTGCTGCTCGGCCGCGATCCGCACCAGCACGTGTTGGACCGGCCGCTGGCGCTGGATTGGCTGGATGGATTGGTCGCCCGCCCGGCGCTGGCCGAATATGGTGAAATGAAGGGGCTGGCGGGCGCGGTCTTCGGCGTGCCGGCGACGCCGGCAATCCGCTTCTCCTCATCTCCCGATGAACTCTACTGGTGCTTTCGCCGGCTGCAGGCCAGGGAGGCCTGGGCGGTGCATGGCGAATGGATCACCAGCGGCGAGCGCGGCCTCGGCCCCGGTGTCGAGGAGCGTTTCGGCTTTGGCCGTGCCGTCGATGACAGGACAGCCCAGGCCGAGACGGTGCGACGTCTGACCTTTCGCGGCGAACTGAACGCCCTGCTCGGCAGGAACGGCTTCCTTGTCCTGCCGACCGTGCCTGGTCCGGCGCCTTACGTGGACAGCACGCCGGAGCAGTTCCAGGCCTATCGCGAACGGGCGCTCCAACTTCTGTGCCTGGCCGGCCTGTCCGGTTTTCCACAGATCACGCTGCCCGTCGGCTCGGTCGCCGGCGCCCCGTTCGGCCTGTCGCTGCTTGGCCCTTCCGGCAGCGACATTGCCCTGATACGGCTCGGCGGGAAACTTCTCGACGCGGCACGAAAGGCCTGACCATGGACACACTGACGCGCATGCGTGCCTTCATCGACGTGGTCGAGGCCGAGGGCTTTTCGGCGGCGGCGCGCAAGATCGGTCGTTCCAAGGCCTTGCTGTCGAAATATGTGCGCGAGCTGGAGGACGAACTCGGCGCTTTGCTGCTCAACCGCACCACGCGCCAGTTCTCGATGACCGAGGCCGGCCATACCTATTACCGGCGCGCCTCGGAGATCGTGCGCGAGGTCGACAGCCTGGCCGACGCGGTGCGTGAATCCTCCGGCGACGTGCGCGGCCGGATCAAGCTGTCGGCGCCGCGCACCTTCGCCGACGCGCCGATCGGCCAGTCGCTGATCGACTTCGCCAAGCAGCATCCCGACATCGTGCTCGACATCCAGCTCGACGACCGCTTCGTCGATCTGGTCGAGGAGGGCTTCGATCTTGCGGTGCGCATCTCGCGGCTGGAGAACTCGTCGCTGATCGCCAGGCGGCTGGCGCCGTTTTCGATAAAGCTCTGCGCCTCCCCCGAACTGATCGCCAAGCATGGCATGCCGACAAGGCCGCAGGATCTCAGCCGCATGCCTTGCATCGTCGACACCAATGGCCGCGGACTGAACAACTGGCCGTTCAAGGGCGACAATGGCGATCCGGTGAGCGTTTCGGTGTCCGGTCCGGTCGAGGTCAACAGCCCGATGACGGCGAGAGCCGCGGCCGTGGCGGGCCTCGGATTTACCGTCCTGCCGGATTTCATCGCCGCGCCCGACCTCGCGAGCGGCCGGCTGGTGGCGGTGATGGATGACCGTATCCTGTCGGGCGGCGGCATCTTCGCCGTCTACCCGCACCGTCGCTATCTGCCGGCGAAAGTCCGCGTCTTCGTCGACTTCCTGGTGCAGTGGTTCAGGACGCGCGAGGCTGGCTGACCGGCGTCAATAGTCTCGTGGTCCCAATTTCGCCCCCTTTCTGGTAACTCTCGGCAACTCTTCCGAGGCCTATGGAATCGCGACCCAGAATGCACCTGAAACGGCACGCAATCATGCTGGCTTCGGCCTTGGCGGCTACTTTTGCCGCCATTGGACCGGCTTACGTGCATCCGCATGTCTTCGCCGAGGCCCGCCTCGATGTGATTCTCTCCCCGGATCACCAAAGCGTGAAGGCTCTGCGTCATCTCTGGCGCTTCGACGATCTGTTTTCCTCGACCGTGATGATGGAGTTCGACAAGAACTCCGACCTGAAGCTCGATGACAAGGAGCTGAAGGAAGTCGCCGACACCGTTCATGCCTCGCTGGCCGAGTTCAATTACTTCCAGCTCGTCACCGTTGACGGCAAGGACGTGGCGATGACGCCGCCGCCGCATCTGATGGCCAATTTCGACAACGATCAACTGATCATCCTGTTCGAGTCCGAACCGAAGGTGCCGATCAAGCTCAACGGCAAGATCGATATCGGCGTCTACGATCCGACATTCTACACGGCGATCGACTTCACCGAGGACTCCAACATCACGGTTGAAGGCCTGCCCTCGAACTGCACCAGCAAGGTGGTCCGTCCGGACCCGGACGAAGCCATCAAGGAAAACCAGAAGACCCTCACCGATGCCTTTTTCAACGATCCGACCGGCACCGATATGAGCAAGATCTTCGCCACCAAGCTCGAACTGACCTGTCAGCCAGAAGGATGAAGCCGGTGACGAAACCGTCCCTGCGTTTGGCATTCGGCCTGTTGGCCCTCACTGTCGCCATGATGCATTTCGCCGACGCCGCTCATGCCCAGAGTTCGCTCGGCATCGGCGTCAATGACGGCATGGCGCCCACCACCGGCCCGTTCGCCCATATCCTGATGTGGATCAATCTCAGGCAGCAGGAATTCTACCGCGCGCTGGCAACGGCGATGAAGGCGATGCGCCAGGACGGCAGCAAGATCTGGATACTCGTCGGCCTGTCCTTCGCCTACGGTATTTTCCATGCTGCCGGCCCCGGCCACGGCAAGGCAGTGATCTCGTCCTACATGGTGGCCAATGAGGTGGCGTTGCGGCGCGGCATCCTGTTGTCCTTCGTCTCGGCGCTGCTGCAGGGCCTGACCGCGGTCGCGGTGATGGGGGTCGCCTATTTCGTCCTGCGCGGCACCTCCGTCTCGATGACGGACGCAGCCTGGTTCATGGAGATCATGAGCTTTGTCTTCGTCCCCCTGTTCGGCGCCTGGCTGCTGTGGCGCAAACTCGGCCCCGCCGTCCTGCGTCTGTTCGGCAAGGGCCCGGCCTACAGCCTGTCGGCGGCTCACGCCGGTCATTCCCATGGGGGTCATTCGCACGGCGCGCATTCGCATGCCGGTCACTCCCATGCAGCTCACAGCCATTCGGCGCATGCTCGTTCGCACGCGCTACACGCGCATGACCATGTGCACGGCCCTTCGCACGATCATCACGATCATGCCGAACACGATCACGCTCATCACGATCACGCGGCGGGCGAAGTCTGCGATACCTGCGGCCATTCGCACGCACCCGATCCGGCGCTGCTGTCGGGCGACCGCTTCGACTGGCGCACGGCGTGGACGGCGGTGGCGGCGGTCGGCATCCGCCCCTGCTCCGGCGCGCTGATCGTGCTGAGCTTCGCCCTGCTCAACGGGCTCTGGCTCGGCGGCCTGCTGTCGGTGCTGGCGATGTCGCTTGGCACGGCCATCACCGTTTCGGCACTGGCGACACTGGCGGTGACCGCCAAGAACTGGGCGGTGTATTTCGCCGGCGACGGCCGCATGGGCAACCGCATCCACTCGATCGTCGAGATCGGCGGCGCGGCGTTTGTGTTCCTGTTCGGACTGCTGCTGCTGTCGGCGAGTTTGGCGAGCGGCGGATAGGCCGGCGCCACGAGGTTCGGAGTTTAACCCGCGATCTTGCCGCCGAGCTCATCCTCGATGTGAGCGCGGATGATCTCGTCAAAACTCTTTTCGGCGCTGAAGCCGAGCTCCCGTGACCGCTTTGCCTCGAAGCGCGTCGGCCAGCCCTTGACGATCGCCCAGATCGTCTCATCCGGAACCTCGCGGATCAGGCTTACCGCCTTCGGCCCGGCGATGCGTTCCAGCGCCTCGATCTGCTCGCCGACGGTGACGGCAACGCCGGGCATCGTCAGGTTGCGGCGCGGCCCGACTGCGCTGCCGTCGATCCCTGCCGCATGGATCAGGAAGTTCACCGCCGAGCGCGGGCTGGCATGCGTGTGCACGACCGAGCGCGGCACCGGCAGGATCGCTTCGTGGCCGCTCAAGGGCTCGCGGATGATGCCGGAGAAGAAGCCGGACGCCGCCTTGTTCGGCTTGCCCGGCCGCACACAGATCGTCGGCAGCCGGATGCCGATACCGTCGAAGAAGCCGCGCCTGGTATAGTCGGCCAGCAGCGCTTCGCTCATCTGCTTCTGGGTGCCGTAGGAGGTCAGCGGCGTCGGATGGAAGTCGTCGGGAATGACATCCGGGAACGGCGCGCCGAACACCGCGATCGACGAGGTGAAGACGACGCGCGGCGCAAAGCCCGCCAGCCGGATGGCATCGAACAGGGCCCGCGTGCCATCGAGATTGACGCGGTAGCCGAGATCGAAATTCGCTTCCGCCTCGCCCGACACGATGCCGGCAAGATGGAACACGACGTCGGGGCGCGATGCGACCAGGCGCTCAGTGGCCCCTGCTTCGGCGAGATCGCCAGTGTGCAGCGTGACGCTGACGGCATCCAGGCTCGGCGCCTGCGGCGGCACGATATCGTGTAAATCGAGCGCCGTGATCTTGCGGCTGCGCAGCATGCCGTCCTTGGCCAGCCGGGCGATGAGCTTGCGGCCGACCATACCCGCGGCGCCAGTGATCAGAATGCGCATATCGAAAATCCCTTGCCTATTTACCCTGGTTTTTGCGCTGGTTGCGGGCCCGCAGCCAGAACACCGAGAAGAACGCCAGCACGAAAACGATGCCAAAGGCGCCGGCCAGCACGGTCGAAAGGCTGCCGAGTGCCAGCATCACGGTCGGCAGATAATAGGCGCCGATACCGAACAGAAGCATGATCCACACGGCAGCGATAAGAGCATTCCTGGTGTCACGATCCATCACGCCGCACCACGGCAGCGGGTGTTCATCAAGCTGGTTTTCAAGGTTTTGCAACTCCCGAGGCAGGACAATCGACATCGATCGATCCGGTCCTAGTGATGGTGGTCGTGATATGCAGCCGCTTCATGCCCGTGCCCGTGGTCGTGCTCGTCGCCGTCGTCGGCGCACTGGCCGAATTCCGGTTCCACGGTGGCATGGCTGATGCCGTGCTCGCTGGCAAGCCGCTTCTTGACGGCACTCACCGCCTGATGCGCATCGACGCCCTCGTCGAGACAAGCATGCAGCGTCGCCATGTTGCTGGTCCCATCAAGCGACCAGACATGCATGTGGTGCACTTCGCGCACCCCCCGGACGGTCGCCTCGAGATCCCTGGCGATCAGATCGCGGTCGAGGCTTGGCGGCACCCCCTCGAGCAGGACATGGGCGGCTTCCCGCATCAGCGACCACGCCGTGTAGAGGATCAGCAGTGAGACCAGGACCGACAGGATCGGGTCGATCGGCGTCCAGCCGGTCGCCAGGATGACCAGCGCCGCCGCGATAGCCGCAGCCGAGCCGAGCAGGTCGCCAAGCACATGCAGGATGGCGCCGCGCATGTTCAGGCTTTCGCGGTCGCCGCCATGCAGCACGAAGAACGCGCCGATGTTCACCAGCAGGCCGAGGATCGCCACCACCAGCATCGGCCCGCCAAGCACCGGTGCCGGCGCCTGCAGCCGCCCCCAGGCCTCGTAGACGATCCACAGGGCGATGACGAAGATGGCGATGCCGTTGGTATAGGCCACCAGCGTCTTGACCCGGCCGAAGCCATAGGTGAGGCGAACGGTCGCCGGACGGCCGCCAAGATGAAACGCATACCAGGCAAGGCCGAGCGCGATCGAGTCAGCGAGCATGTGGCCGGCATCGGCCAGCAGCGCTAGCGACCCGGTGAGGATGCCGCCAAGCGCCTCGGCGACCATGAAGCCACCGGTCAGGCAGGCTGCGATCAGAACGCGTTTCTTGTCGGTCGAGCCATGCACATGACCAGCGCCGTGATCGTGCCCGCTATGATCGTGCCCGCTGTGATCGTGGGTATGTGCCAATGGCGAACTCCTAAGCGCCGAATTCCGCGCGACAATCCTCGAGCCGTCGCTTCTGCTGGCCGTCGCCATCGAAATTGGTCGGATCGAGCCATGCCGCATAGGCACTGCGCAGCGCCGGCCACTCCTTGTCGATGATCGAATACCACGCGGTGTCGCGGTTTTCACCCTTGACGATCAGATGCTGGCGGAAAATGCCTTCGAACTTGAAGCCGAACCGTTCGGCCGCCCGCTTCGATGGCTCGTTGCGGTTGTTGCACTTCCATTCGTAGCGGCGGTAGCCGAGTTCGTCGAAGATGTATTTCATGAACAGGAACTGCGCTTCGGTCGCTCCCGGCTTGCGCGAGATGAGCGGCCCCCAATAGATGTTGCCGATCTCGATGACGCCGTACGCCGGATCGATGCGCATCAGCGTCTGGCGTCCGGCGACCTTGCCGCTGGCCTTGTCGATGACGGCGAAGAACAGCGGATCCTCGCTGGCCTCGACCTTGTCCAGCCATGGCTGGAAGGCGGCGCGGGTCTCCGGCGGATAATCGGGCAACCAGGCGAAGCGGCCGTCGATGTCGGACACGGAGGACGCTTCATAGAGGCCGTCGCCATGTTTTGCGGCACTCAGCGGTTCAAGCCGGACAGTGCTTCCGTCGATGGTCTTGCGTTCGGGCCGCGGGCGCGGTTGCCAATCCCTGAGATTTTCCGACACCGAAAGCTCCAATCCGTTTGACTTTTGCCAGCCGAAGCTCACAAAAACGCGACCCAACAGCAAGAACCACACGGACGGGAAAAATGCTCCACACGATTTCGGCCTTCGACCGCCTTGGCGAGGAAAACGCCTTTGCCGTGCTCGCGAGGGCCACAGCACTTGCCCAACAAGGCCGCGACATCGTCAATCTCGGCATCGGCCAGCCCGACTTCAAGACGCCGCAGCACATCGTCGAGGCGGCGATCAAGGCGCTGCGCGACGGCCATCACGGCTATACACCGGCCAATGGCCTGCTGGCGACGCGCGAGGCAGTGGTGCGCCGCACGCTGACCACAACCGGTGTCGAAGTATCGCCCGAAACGGTAATGATCCTGCCCGGTGGCAAGCCAACCATGTTCGCCGCGATCCTGATGTTCGGCGAACCTGGCGCCGAAATCCTCTATCCCGATCCGGGCTTCCCCATCTATCGCTCGATGATCGAGTTCACCGGTGCAGCCCCTATTCCCGTGCCGATGCGCGAGGAAAACGGCTTTGCCTTCTCCGCCGAGGAGACGCTGGCGCTGATCACTTCGAAGACCAGGCTGCTGATCCTCAACTCGCCCGCCAATCCGACCGGCGGCGTCACGCCGCGTGCCGAGATCGAGAAACTGGTCAAGGGGCTGGAGGCGCATCCGCACGTCGCCATCCTCTCCGACGAGATCTACGACGTCATGACCTATGATGGCGAGACGCATTGCTCGCTGCTCGGCTTTCCCGAGATCCGCGACCGGCTGATCGTGCTCAATGGCTGGTCGAAGACCTGGGCGATGACCGGCTGGCGCATGGGCTGGTCGATCTGGCCGAATGGCGACAAGGGCGCCCATCTCTACGACAAGGTGCGCAAGCTGGCGGTCAACTGCTGGTCCTGCGTCAACGCGCCGAGCCAGTTCGCCGGCATCGCGGCAATCGACGGCCCGCAAGACGATGTTGACAAGATGATGGGCGCCTTCGACCGCCGCCGGAAGATCGTCGTCGAGGGGCTGAACGCGCTGCCCAACATGTCCTGCATCACGCCCAAAGGCGCGTTCTACGCTTTCCCCAACGTCTCGAAGACCGGCTGGAAAGCCAAGAAACTCGCCTCGGCGCTGCTCGACGAGGCCGGCGTGGCGCTGATCGGCGGTCCCGATTTCGGCATTCTCGGCGAAGGCTATATCAGGCTCTCCTACGCCAATTCCGAGGAGAACATCTTGCGGGCGCTGGAACGGATCGGGGCCTTCCTGGCGAAGTAAGCCTGAAAGCGGCCCGCTGTCCTCTTCCGGACAATTTGCGGCTGTGGCATGACGGTGTCATGAGCCGTCCGGAGGCGCGCGGGCAAGACTGGGCGTGCATGTCGAGAACGGCTACGGTCCTCGGATCAGGATCGAAGGGGGGTGACATCGGATGTTCTATGCAATCCTTGCCTATCATGTGGAAGACGCAATCAAGGCGCTGACGCCGCAGGAAGATACGGCGCTGATGGCTGACTTGCTCAAGATCCATGAAGGGCTCTATGCCGACGGCAGCCTTGGCCCGTCGGCGCGGCTTGGCGCGACACAATCGGCCTGCACCTTGCGCGGCGGCTTGATCGTCGACGGCCCCTTCGCCGAAACCAAGGAACAGCTTCTCGGCCTCTATGTCGTCGACTGCCCGACGCGGGACGATGCCATCGCTATCGCGCGCGACTTTCGTCGCGTCAATCCGACCGCCGTCTACGAGATCCGTCCTATCGCGCTCTATCTGCCCGGCGCAGAGCTACCGGGAGAATAACTACCCACGCCCGACAAACGGCATCTTGGTCGCCATGACGGTCATGAACAGCACGTTGGCGTCGAGCGGCAGGCTGGCCATGTGGACGACGGCGTCGGCGACGCGCTGAACATCCATCACCGCTTCGGCTGATATCGAGCCGTTGGCCTGCGGCACGCCGACCGTCATCGGTTGCGCCATGTCGGTCAGGGCATTGCCGATGTCGATCTGGCCGCAGGCGATGTCATAGGGCCGGCCGTCGAGCGCCAGCGTCTTGGTCAGTCCTGTGATGGCATGCTTGGTCGCCGTGTAGGGCACCGAGCCCGGGCGTGGCGCATAGGCCGACACCGAACCGTTGTTGATGATGCGGCCACCCATCGGCTTCTGCTTGCGCATGGCGCCAAAGGCGGCACGGGCACACAGGAACGAACCGGTGAGGTTGACGCCGACGATATCGTTCCACACTTCGACCGGTATCTCGTCGATCGGCGTCGATTTGTAGCCCATGCCGGCATTGTTGAAGAGCAGGTCGACACGGCCGAAGGCCGCCGCCACGGTCTCGAACAGATCGTCGACCTCGCCTGCCTTGCTGATATCGCAGGCAACCGCCAGGGCCTTGGCGTCGGTGGACCCGGCCTCGGCCACGGCTGCATCCAGCACGGATTTGCGGCGTCCGCAGAACACTGTGTTCCAGCCCGCCTTGAGCAGCGCCGTGGCGACGCTCTTGCCGATGCCCGTGCCGGCCCCGGTGACGATGGCGGTTCTTTGCTCGGTCATGGCTGTTGTCCTCCGGCAGCGCTGCGCTTGCTCGACTGATTTTCGGGGTTTGGCTCGAAAAAGGAAGGCATCGCAAATGACGGCGGCGATGGCAAGCGTGTCCATCCGATCGGGCCGACAAAAAGGGCGGCCATTGGCGACCGCCCCTGATCTGAACCGGGCTTGGGAGGAGGAAAAGCCGATCCGACTGTGTTGAATGATGCGCTTGCTGGGTTAACGAGAGGTTAACTTGGAAAGCGCCTCCTGTGCCGTTTTGGCCTACCAGCGCGGATTGGGTGACGTCCCTGCCTTGGCCGGCACCTTGGCCGCCGAAACCGTTGCCTCGACATGGTCGACCAGCGCGTCCGGCAGGCCGAGCCGGCCTGCAAGCAGGTTGAGATAGCCACGCTCGGCGCGGGTGTCGGGATCGATGGTCAGGCGCGACGCCGTGTAGAGTTCGAGCTTCTGCGCGTCGGTCTTGGCGTCGGCGACCAGCGTGTCGAGGTCGAGCGGGCTTGCCAGCTCCGCCATCAGGAACTTTTCGGCATCGGAGTCTATGCCGGCCAGGCTGAGCTTGCCGGCGATCTTCTGGCGCTCTTCATCGTCGATATGGCCATCGGCCTTCGCCGCCGAGATCATCGCCCGTATCAGGGTCAGCGTGAATTCGTCCTCGCCTTGCGGCGCCTGCGACGGGTGGAAGGCGGTGTCCTTGGGCGGCGGCAGCAATTCCGGTTCGCCGGCCGCCGGTGCTTCGGCGGGTGCGTTGCCGGCCTTGTAGTTCTGGTAGGCCTTGTAGGCGAGGCCGCCGATGGCAGCCAGTCCGCCAAGCTTCACCGCGGCGCCCGTCACGTTACGACCGGCACCAGTTCCAAGCAGCACGGCGGCCAGTGCGCCGGCGGCCAGCGGATTGTCCTTGGCCATCTGCACGGCCTGCCCCGCCTTGTCGCGGACGGTGCCGCTGGTGCCGGGGATTTGCGAGCCGAGCAGATCGTCGAGAAGCTTCTTGGGATCGAACATTCAGTGCCTCCAGGATTTGCCCGGCCGAACGGGCAGGTTTCGAACGTCGAAGACGTAGGCCCCGAAACTTGACATTGCAATGACAGGCGGCCGCTTTGCAGCAGCTCGATGCCTGGATCAGGAGCCGATATGCGGCTCTCTGCCCCGCGCCTGCGCAAGCTCGACCTGGCGCTGGCGCTCGGCATAACGCTGGCGGTCCTCGTCCGAACGCGCATCGAGACAATGCGGGCAGGAAATACCGGCGGCGAATTTGGGCGACGTCAGATCGCCCGGTGCCAGCGGGTGGCGGCAGGCTCGGCACAGTTCCGCTTCGCCCTCGGCGAGGCCGTGCGACACCGAAACGCGCTCGTCGAAGACGAAGCACTCGCCTTGCCAAAGGCTCTGTTCGGCCGGAACCTCTTCGAGGTATTTGAGGATGCCGCCCTTGAGATGGAAGACATCCTCGAGGCCGAGCGATTTGACATAGGCGGTTGCCTTCTCGCAGCGAATACCGCCGGTGCAGAACATCGCCACCTTGCGGCCTTCGAGCTCCGCCCGGTGCGCCTCCACCCAGGCCGGGAACTCGCGAAAGCTTGCGGTGGCCGGGTCGATCGCACCCCTGAATGTGCCGATCGACACCTCGTAGGCGTTGCGCGTGTCGATGATGACAGTGCCGGGCTGCGAAATCAGCGCGTTCCAGTCGGCCGGCGCGACATAGGTGCCGGCACTTTTCGAAGGATCGATGTCATCGACACCCATGGTGACGATCTCGCGCTTCAGCCGCACCTTCATGCGGTGGAACGGCATGTCCGCGGCTTCGCTGTACTTGACCTCGAGGCCCGCCAGCCCTTCGATGGCTTCGAGATACAAGATCAGTTCGGCAATTGCCGTCTCGCTGCCGGCGACGGTACCGTTGATGCCTTCATGCGCCAGCAGCAGCGTGCCCTTGATGCCGCGCCCGCAGCAGAAGGCGGCGAGCGGCGCGCGCAGTTCTTCGAAAGCGTCGAGCCGGGCAAACCGGTAGAGTGCTGCGACGCGAAGGGGTGGAAGTGATGTCATTGCCGAAGCCACTAGACGCTCGAGCAAGCCGATTCAAGGCAAAGCAGGCATGCTGTTCGGCTGGCCACTGGCGCAAATCTGCACCATGGGCGAATTTGTACCATAGCTGAGGTCAGGGAGTCAAGAAAAAATTCCTATCCTGAAAAGCTATCGGCACAAAAGCTGCCGACACCGCCGGGCTGGCAGCCGCTTTTGTTAAGCTAAGCCTGGCGAGCCTGGGCGACGCGTGACATCGCGACACGGCCGGTTTCGTGGACAGGAAAACGGCCTTCTGCTAATCGGTTGAATTGTCCCATGCCACGGAGAGACACATGCCCAGCAAGACCGAAAAACTCCTGTCGCTCCTCAACGGCCAGCCGGTCATCCCGGTGCTGAAGATCTCTGATATCGCCAATGCCGTGCCGCTGGCGCGCGCGCTGGCGCGTGGCGGCCTGCCGGCAATCGAGATCACGCTGAGGACCGCTGATGCGCTGGAAGCGATCCGGCGGGTCGCTGGTGAAGTCGAGGACGCCATCGTCGGCGCCGGCACCATCCTCGATGCGGGCCAGTTCGAAGAGGCCGCCAGCGCAGGCTCTCGGTTCATCGTCAGCCCCGGCATCACCCGCGAGCTTCTGTCGGCAGCCGCCGGCAGCGATGTTCCGCTGCTGCCCGGCGCCATCACGCCCGGCGAGATCATGGCCGCACGGGAAGCCGGCTTGCGCTTCCTGAAATTCTTCCCGGCCGAGCAGTCGGGCGGCATCGCTTCGCTGAAGGCTTTCGCCTCGCCGCTCGCCGATGTGAAATTCTGCCCGACCGGCGGCATCTCGGCCAAGAACGCGGCCGACTATCTCAGCCTGCCCAACGTGGTCTGCGTCGGCGGCTCCTGGGTGGCGCCCGACGACCTCGTCAAGGCCGGCAAGTGGGACGAGATCGAAGCCCTGGCGCGCGCGGCGAGCAAGCTTGCGAAATAAGGCCTCGGCCACGGGATGAAGAAACCCGGCCGACTCGCGTCGACCGGGTTTGCCAAATCGGCTCCGAACCGGATCAGCTACAGACCCGAACCTTTTCAACCACCCTGTGGTGATGCTTCCAGCTTGTGACCACCTTGGTCCGGCAGTGCTTCTTCATGTGCATATGGTCATGAGTCTTGACGACAACGGTCTCGGCCTGCGTAGGGGCGATGGCCGCCGAAGCGGTTGCCAATGCGATGACCGATGCCAATAGGATGTTCTTCATGGATCTCCCCGGGTTTGAACGAACCTGTATTAACCCGGGGAATAGGCCGACCGTTCCGGCTTCACGAGAAGTTCAGCCGCGCGTGACCGTGCGGGCTGGCCCGGTTCGCTGAACAGCACAAAGCCGCGCTGGTTGCCCGGCGCGGCTTTGTCGATCGATTGGTCGTCATTTGGTCTGGAAGCGGGCTACCGACATGAACTTGACGGCGTTGCCGGTGAAGCGATTGGCATCGGCCAGCTGGCTGCTCGGCTGGAAGCCGGCCGTGTAGACCTCGCTCGGCGGCGTGTGCACGATGCTGTAGGCGTAGCCCGGCGCCGTCGTCGCGCTTGAAACGGTGGCGACATGCTCGCCGCTGGTCAATGCCCAGCGGGCAGCCTGCGGTGCGGCTGCAACCACCATGGCCTTGGGGCCTGGCTTCAGGTCGCGGGCGGTGGCTCTCGATTCCTTGCGGGTCGTCTTGACGCCGGCGCCGATCGCGGCGGCCGGATCGGAACCGACTGGGCGGGCAACGACAGCATCGCGCGGCGATGCGGCGTTGGTGTCCGGATCGTTGAACGCCGAACGCGGCTCGGATCCCGACAGGGAAGCAAGCTGGTAATCGGCCGCACCGACCTGCGCATTGGCCTCGTCGAGCACGGCCTTGACCGCATCCGGCTTGACCGCATCCGGCTGGGCCATCTCGGGCCGCGCCGTCGGCAGCACCGAGAACGCATCGGTCGCCGTCTTGCTTTGATCAGCCGTCTCGGCCAGCGCCATCAGCACATCCTTGCTGGGCGGCGCAGCCAGAGCGGCCGGCAGCGAATTGTCGGGACGCCATGTCGGCAACGGTATGTTGTTGACCGCGACCTGGGCCGGATTAGCCGAAGCCGTTGCATCGGCCACGCCGAAAGGAACGCCCGCCGGCGCATGCGCGGTCGCCACGGCCTGCTCGGTGGTGGCTGTCGCCTCCGCCATCGCAAAAGGAACGTTCTCAGGCTGCTGAGCGCCGACATCGGCTTTCGGCCGCGGTGCGAAATCCGGCAGCGGAACGCTTCGGGCCGGCAATGCGGCGATGATCGTCTCCGGCGTGTCCTCTTCCGGCTCCGGGGCCTGCTGCTCGGCCACCTGCGGAATCTCGGCGCGCCGCGCATTCTCCGGCGCCACGATGGCAATGCCCGGGAGGTTGCTGGTCTTGGCTGCCGCTGCCGGCTTCAGGTTTCTCGCTTTGGGCGGAGGGGCGGCCGAAGCGGTCTGAACATCGGCGCTGTCGTCGGCCTCGTCGTCGCCGCCGCCACCGAAGAAAGCCGACAGGAAGCCACCTGATTTCTTGCCGCTGCCGCCAGCACTGGCCATTTCGATCGCCGGCGAGCCTGAACCCTTGCGCGCCTTGTAGGAGGCGAGCGCTTGCTCAAAGCCGGGCAGCGGCCTGCCGTCGCTCGGCACATGCAGCGTCTTGCCGTTGGGGAACAGGCTGACCAGTTCCTGCCGGCTGATACCGGGCCAATGGCGCACATTGCCGACATCCATGTGGACGAACGGCGAACCGGATGACGGATAGTAGCCGACGCCGCCGCCCTGCATCTTGAGACCGATGTTGCGCAGCTTCTTCAGCGGCACGCCGGGGATGTAGAAATCCATCGCCTTGCCGAGCATGTGCTGGCTCTTCTCGGCGACGCCCCTGCTGCGGCCGCGCAGCATCGAGTTGGTCGACGGCGAGCGATAGCCGCAGATGACCTGGATGTAGTCCGTGGCGCCAGCTTCCCGATACGCTTCCCAGACCAGATCCAGCAGGCGCGGATCCATCTTGGTCGGCTCGTTGCGACGCCAGTCGCGCAAAATGATGTTGATCTTCCTGAGACCCTCGGGAACGTAGCGGCCGTTGCGCTTGTAGACGATCTCGGCCTTCTCGTGGGTGTGGAGATGATAAAGCTTCAGCGACCGTGTTTCGGCGCTAGCTCCGCTCGCAGCCGCGGCAACAAAACCAAAAGCGACAACCAACACTGCCAGCCACTTCGGCCAGACGCTCAAATGATGGTGCCGCCTGTTTGTGTGTCGTTCGATTCTGTTCAAATCAAAAGGCCTTGCAGGCTGCCGTTTGTCCCCGGATTTGTCCAAACGGATGTGGCATTAGCACACCCGAATATCGATCCTAATGGTTAATCATCGCTTATTGAAGCCGAAATGCGGTAACAGCGTGGCGATATCCCGTCAAAAATTGTTCACAAGGTTTCTTGGTAAACCGCTGGTTTAGATCAGATTTCCGCCTTCGGCCCGAACACGATCTGTTACCGTTGGCCTTAATGCGTGAACAGAGCTGTCCATGACACAGCCACAATGCCGCCGTCGATACAAGGCCTGCTGTGGCATTGCAAGCTGGCGTCGGCCTTTGTGGCAAGCAGGATTCCGAAGCTCAGCCCGGCATCGCCCTTAGGAGGCGAGCCGGTCTACGCGGCCCGTCTCCGGATCGATGCCGTGTTCCTTGAGCTTGCGATAGAGCGTCGAGCGACCGATCCCGAGTCGGCGGGCGACTTCGCTCATCTGTCCGTTGTAGTGATCGATGGCAAGCTTGATCATCTCGAGTTCGACATCGGCCAGTGCCCGCACATTGCCGCGCTCGTCGAGCGCCCGCAACGTGCCGAAGCGAGGCTGCAGCCTTGCCGGCGGATCGAACGCGATTGCTGGGCCGCCCTCGCCGGGCAAGGCTTCGTCATCGCGCTCCTGCAAAGACTGCGAGGGCGCCGGCGCATCGCCGTCCATATCCAGGTTGACGGTGCCTTCCACTTGCGCCCGTATCTGCGGGAAGTCCTCGGCGGAAAGCACATCGCCTTCGCAAAGCACCGAGGCCCGGAAGACGGCATTTTCGAGCTGCCGGATGTTTCCAGGCCAGTCATAGGCTTGCAGCACGGCGAGCGCTGCCGCCGAAATACCCTGCAGGCGACGGTGCGGGTCGGCCGGCGCCACCTTCTCCATGAAATGGGTGACCAGATAGGGGATGTCGTCGCGGCGGTCGCGCAGCGGCGGCACGAAGATCGGGTAGACGTTCAGCCGATAGAACAGATCCTCGCGGAACTTGCCGTCCTTGACCTGCTGCAGGAGGTTGCGGTGCGTCGCCGAAATCAGCCTGATGTCGACCCTCACGGTCGATCGTCCGCCGACCGGATCGACCTCGCCGTCCTGGACCGCGCGCAACAGCTTGACCTGCACGTCGAGCGGCAGGTCGCCGATCTCGTCGAGGAACAGTGTGCCCGAATGCGCTTCGACGAACTTGCCCGTGTGCTTGTCGGTGGCGCCGGTGAACGAGCCCTTCTCATGGCCGAACAGGATCGATTCGACCAGATTGTCGGGGATGGCGCCGCAATTGACGGTGACGAAGGGTTTCGAGCGGCGGTCGCCACTGCCCTGGATGGCGCGCGCCACCAGTTCCTTGCCGACGCCGGACTCGCCCTCGATCAGGATCGGGATGTTGGATGCCGCCGCTTTCTGGCCAAGACGGATCACCCTGTCCATGGCCGGGCTGTGCGTAATCATGTCCTTGAAGGTCAGGAGGCCGCCGCGCCGGCGCGACGTGCGCTTGACCTCGCCCTCGACGGCCTCGACCTTGAGCGCATTGCCGATCGACGCCTGCAGCCTGTCGGGAGACGCCGGCTTGACGACGAAATCGAAGGCGCCATGACGCATCGCCGAAACCACGGTCTCGATGCCGCCCTGCGCGGTCTGCACGATGGCCGGCACGTGGATATCGCGCTCGCGCATCGCCTTCAGCACGCCGATACCGTCGAGACCGGGCATGACCAGATCGAGGATGACCACCGACACCTCGCGGGCGCCGGGTCCATCGAGGATATCGAGAGCGGCCGCGCCGCCGTCGACGACGATTGCGCTGTAGCCGAACCGCGTCACCGCCGCTTCGAGCAGCCGGCGTTGCACCGGATCGTCATCGACTATGAGTATGGAACCTGTCATGACTGATACGACTATGCCCGCCCGAGGAATCCTGCCCTGTGGACCATCTTGGCACAGGGTTCTAAATAAGGTTTCAAAAAACCCGGTGAATGAATTCCTTAGGATTTGACCGGCTTCTCGTTTCTCCTCGAACCTTGGCCACGGAAGGTGTCGGCAATGCATAAGGATTCTGGCGACATGGTCTCTGCTCGGCGGCTTGCGGCGCCGGCGTCCGGTCAGGGCGCGGCCGAGCTGGGCGACCTGCCGGAATGGAACCTTGCCGACCTCTATGCCGGCATGGACGCGCCAGAACTGAAGCGCGACATCGCCAAGGCCGCCGCTGATGCGGTCAGCTTCGAAAGCCGCTGGAAAGGCACGCTGGCCGCCGAGGCCGAGCGCGGCAGCGCCGGCAGGCTGGGCGAGGCGCTCGTCGCCTACGAAGCGCTGGAGGAACTGATCGGCCGCATCGTCTCCTATGCGGGTCTGGTTTATGCCGGAAACACCGCTGATCCCCAGCGCGCCAAGCTCTATGGTGACGTCCAGGAGAAGATGACCGACGCCAGCGCGCACCTTCTGTTCTTCGCGCTCGAACTCAACCTGATCGACGATGCGTCGATCGAAGGCGCGCTCGCCGGCGATCCCGCCTTCGGTCACTACCGGCCATGGGTGCTCGATCTGCGCAAGGACAAGCCCTACCAGCTTGAGGACCGCGTCGAGCAGCTCTTCCACGAAAAGTCGATCACCGTGCGCGGCGCCTGGAACCGCCTGTTCGACGAGACGATGACCGACCTTCGCTTCGACATCGACGGCGAGGAACTGACGCTGGAGCCGGCGCTGAACCGTTTGCAGGACGCCGACGGCGAGGTGCGCCGCCGGGCGTCCGAGGCGCTGGCCACGACCTTCCGCAAAAATTTGCGCACCTTCACGCTGATCACCAACACGCTGGCCAAGGACAAGGAGATATCCGACCGCTGGCGCGGCTTCGAGGACATCGCCGATTCACGCCATCTCGCCAACCGCGTCGAGCGCAGCGTGGTGGACGCCCTGGCTTCCGCCGTTCGCGATGCCTATCCGCGCCTGTCGCACCGCTATTACGCGATGAAGGCACGCTGGCTGGGCATGGAGGTGATGAACCACTGGGACCGCAACGCGCCGTTGCCGGATACGCCCCAGGCGATCATTGGCTGGGACGAGGCCAGGAACACCGTGCTGTCCGCCTATCAGCGCTTTTCGCCCGACATGGCCGAGATCGCGCGAACCTTCTTCGACCGCAATTGGATCGACGCGCCGGTGCGGCCCGGCAAGTCGCCTGGCGCCTTCGCGCATCCGACCGTGCCGTCGGCGCATCCCTATGTCCTGCTCAACTACATGGGCAAGCCGCGCGATGTGATGACGCTGGCGCACGAGCTTGGCCATGGGGTGCATCAGGTGCTGGCCGGCGGCCAGGGCGCACTGATGGCCTCGACGCCGCTGACGCTGGCCGAGACGGCATCGGTCTTCGGCGAGATGCTGACCTTCCGCTCGCTGCTCGACCAGACCACCGACCGGCGCGAGCGCAAGGCCATGCTCGCCCAGAAGGTCGAGGACATGATCAACACGGTCGTGCGCCAGATCGCCTTCTATGAATTCGAGCGCAAGGTGCATGCCGAACGCAAGAACGGCGAACTGACCTCCGACAGGCTCGGTCAGTTCTGGCTCGAAGTGCAGGCCGAAAGTCTGGGTCCCGCGATCAAGCTGCGCGAAGGCTACGAGGTGTTCTGGACCTACATCCCGCACTTCATCCATTCGCCCTTCTATGTCTATGCCTATGCTTTCGGTGACTGCCTAGTGAACTCGCTCTACGCGGTCTACCAGAACGCCGAGCGCGGCTTTCAGGACAAGTATTTCGAAATGCTGCGCGCCGGCGGTACCAAACATCATTCCGAGCTTCTGGCGCCCTTCGGGCTCGACGCCACCGATCCCGCCTTCTGGCAGATCGGACTTGGCGTCATCAGCGGCCTGATCGACGAGCTGGAAGCGCTCGACGCTTGAAACGCGTCCCTCAGGCATCGCTCTAACAGTTTAGCCGGAATGCATGTTGGGACAGCTCTACTATCACCCTAAATATCTGTTCTTGAAGTACTCTCCACCGAAGTTTTCCGATAGCTTTCCACAAGCTCTATGATAGCCTTCGCTCCAAGCTCAGCCGGAGCGCATGCGGATCGGCGAGGAGAAATCTCAGCCGGCCGTGTCGCTCAGGCGAACGCGACAACGGCCGTTGGCCATGGGCAAGCAAAGCCGATCGCCGCAGCTCGAACCGAAGCCGGCTGTTCTGCTTACCGCGGAACCACCAAGAGTAGTCCTTCGCCGAAGGTCATGACCCACGGCAGACGGATCTGACTGGAGAGAGACAATGGGCACTTTTTTCTACGTGGTCCTGGCGTTCCTGATAGGCGTGTTGGTCGGCTGGTTCCTGTGGGGGCGCCTGCGCGGTGAACTCGACAGCTTGCGCGGCGACCTAGACCGTACACGCAGCGAACGCGACAGGCTGCGCACCGACGGCGACCGCCTGACCGGCGAACTCGATGCATGCGGCAAGACCCGCGCCGACCTCGAGCGCCGGCTGCGTGAAGCGTCGGCCGCACCTGCCGCCGGAAGCAGCGCGGCAAAGCCGGCAAGCCAGGCGCCGGCGGCCCTGATGTCGGCCCCCGCGACAGCCAAATCCGCCGCCACAAAGCCGGCGCCGGCCAAACCGGCCGCTGCGAAAGCGGTCCCTGGCAAGGCGGTCCCTGCCAAGCCGGCGGCGAAACCCGCCGCCACCAAAACCTCGGCTCCAGCCAAATCCGCAACGAGCAAACCTGCAACAGCCAAGTCTGCAACAACCAAGTCTGCAACAGCCAAGTCTGCAACAACCAAGTCTGCAACAGCCAAGCCAGCAGCCGGCCCAGCATCTGGAAAGCCCGACAATCTGCGCCGGCTGATCGGTATCGGTCCGGTCAACGAGAAGCTGCTCAAGGCGCAAGGCGTCACCAGCTTCGCGCAGATCGCGTCCTGGACCGCGGCCGATATCAAACGGATCGAGGACGTCATGAATTTCGACGGCCGTATCGCGCGCGAACGCTGGATCGAGCAGGCCAAGCTGATCGCAGCCGGCAACGAGAAGGAATTCGCCAAGCAGTTTCCAACAGCCGGAACCTCCAGCAACAGCTGATCGCCAGGCGAGACCTGAAGATTGCAAGCGGCGGCGCCATATCGGCGTCGCCGTTTGCTCTTGGTTCCTGAGTTGGCCCAAAGGTCGGCTTTAAGAGGCAGCGTGCCGTTCCCTCGATTGCGCGCGGGCGGCACCCCATATAGAGCGGTTGATGCTTCATTGACCGCAGCATTCGGTGCCCATGTCCCTGCCCGCCGCAATTTTTCGCAATGACAAAAGCGCGCGCCAGCTCGTTTTCGACCGGCCGGCCGATATCATCGTGGCGCACGAAGCAGAGGATTTCGAACCGGCTCTGGAAGCAGCACAAGCCGCGCATGATGCAGGCAAATGGCTTGCCGGCTATTTCTCGTATGAGGCGGGCTACCTGCTCGAACCCAAGCTCGTTCCCCTGCTGCCGAATGGACGCCGGGCACCACTCGTGTGCCTTGGGGTTTTCGATGCCCCGGTCGAAGAGGCGGTGCCGCCGCGCGACACCACGGCGACCAACGGCCCGATCTTCGACGCCCGTGCGACGTGGTCGCCGGAGGATTATGAAAAACGCTTCTCGCGGCTGCACCAGCACATCCGGCAAGGTGATTGCTACCAGGGCAATCTGACCTTTCCCGTGCATGCGCAATGGTCAGGCGAGCCGCTGGCCGCCTTCGATGCATTGACGGAACGTCAGCCGGTGAAATATGGCGCGCTGATCGCGCTCGGTGAACCCATCGTGCTGTCGCGCTCGCCTGAACTGTTCTTCGAGATCGACGCCGAGGGCATGATCGAGACGCATCCGATGAAGGGCACGGCGCCGCGCGGCGCCACCAAAGCCGAGGACGAACGGCAGAAGATCTTCCTGCGCAATGACGAGAAGAACCAGGCCGAAAACCGGATGATCGTCGATCTCCTTCGCAACGATATCTCGCTGATCAGCGAGGTCGGTACGCTGGACGTGCCGGCGCTGTTCCGCATCGAGACCTACCCGACCGTGCATCAGATGGTAAGCGACGTCAGGGCCAAACTGCTGCCGGGTCTCTCTATCCGCCAGATTTTCGCGGCGCTGTTTCCTTGCGGTTCGATCACCGGCGCGCCTAAGATCCGTGCCATGGAGATCCTGCGCGATCTGGAAGGCACGCCCCGCGATGCCTATTGCGGCGCCATAGGCTGGATCGCGCCCGGCGGCCCGATGCGCTTTTCCGTGGCGATCCGCACCATCTCGCTCTTTTCGGGCGGCGAGGCCGTCTACAATGTCGGAGGCGGCGTCGTCTTCGATTCGACGGCGCAGGAGGAGTATCAGGAGTGTCTGCTGAAAGCGCGCTTCGCGACGGGAACACCGCCGACTTTCAGTTGATCGAGACCATGCGCTGGGAACCCGGCCCGGGCTTCCTGCGCTTCGATCGCCATCTTGCGCGCCTCTATGGCTCGGCGGCGGAGCTCGGCTTCCGCTGCGATCCAGGCAAGGTCGGCGAGGCGCTGAGCAGCGCGGTCAGCGGTTCCGGCGTTGCCATGCGCACGCGGCTCGTCCTGTCGCACGATGGTGAGGTGGCGGCCTCGGCGCAGCCTTATGAACCTCTCGCCGCCGACAAGGTCTGGATGCTGCGGCTGGCGCGGACGAGGCTCGATTCGCACGACACGCTGCTGCGCCACAAGACCAGCCGACGGCAGCTCTACACGCGTGCCCGCGCCGAACACCTCATCACCCAGGCCGACGAGGTGCTTATGGCCAACGAGCGCGGCGAGATCTGTGAAGGCACGATCACCAATGTCTTTGCCGATCTCGGCGACGGCGTGTTGGCCACGCCCCGGCTCGACTGCGGCCTGCTGCCTGGTGTATTGCGCGCGCAGCTTCTGGATGAAGGCCGCGCCCGCGAAGCGATCTACAGCTTGGACGATCTGAAATCCGCCAGGACCCTGTTCGTCGGCAATTCGCTACGCGGACTGATCCCCGCAAGACTGACCTGAAACAGGACGACTGTGCCCACTCACACACCCCCAGAGCATACGCTCCCCACCCACACGCCCTATGACGGCTCGTCGAAACTGTTCAGTATCGGGCTGAAGCCGCTCGATCCGGCGGACTGGATCGAGATCGACGGCCATCTGCTGCCGTATCTCGCCGAGAAGCACCGGCTCTATGCCGAAATCCCAGAGCGAGTTTTCGTCGAGGAGGACGGCACGCGCGATGCCCAGCAGGAAGTGCTCGACTTGCTCGCTGCGCATCTCCTGGAGAGGTTCCCCGAAACCCATCGGCTCGGCGGATCAAGCGTCGAGGTGGCGGGCGCGGCGAACCGACTGCCTGCTTCCCTTGCCGATGCGCCGCTGGCCAAGGCCTCACAGCTCGTCCAGGAAGACCTCATCCTGATGCGCCGTGGCGACAGCGGCTGGCGGCTGGTTGCCGGCTCGCTCTGCTTTCCCTCGTCCTGGTCGCTCCTGGAAAAATTCGGCAAGCCGCTGCAGGACATCCACGCGCCGGTGCCGGGTTTCGGCCCAGGCACGCGTCCGGCGGAACTCATCAACCGGATGTTCGATGGCCTCCAGGGGCAGGCGGTCGAGCGCTACAACTGGTCGATCCAGTCCGACAACGCGCTCTATCATCCGCTCTCCGACCTGCAGCGCATCGACCGCGCCACCAACCGGCCGTCGCGCTTTCCCGATGGCGACATCGACGCCCATGCCTTCATCCGCGTCGAGCGGCAGACCCTGCGCAAACTGCCTGTTTCACGCAATATCCTGTTCACCATCCGCATCCATCTCGATCCGCTCGCCGTGCTGGCCCGGCACCCGGATCGGGCGAAGCTCGCGGCGTCTTTCGCCGCCCAACTCGAAGCGCTCGATCTCGCCCAGCTCGACTATAAGGGCCTGACATCAGACCGCGATCGGCTGGTCGACCGGCTCGGGGTGCTGGCGCTGTCCTAAATCGCGGCCAAGCCCAGCAGCAGGATCGCGGACATCGCGGTAAAGACGGTGACGTTGACATCCCACCGCCAACCCGCCGGTCCGAACGGCGGTCGGAATGGCAGGTAGCCGTTCTCGTCGTAGAGCACGCCGCCATAGATCGGTCGTGAGAGCATGGCCACGAAGAACGCTCCATACATGGCCACGCCCAATCCCCCGGCGAGATAGAGCCGCTCGGCTTGGAGTGGCCCTCCAATCCAGATAAGCCCCAGCGCAATCAGCGCGACTCCGGTGTAGCTCAGCACCTGCCAAACGACGTGAAACCGGGCGTGCGGAGTCCACAGCGGATTGGTGGCGTGGGTGGCGTTGAGGTCGGCTTTGATCGTCACCACACCGTAGCCCACGGTCGCGACGCTCAGCAGAATTCGGGCAAGCAGATGACTGTCGTAAGCGAGTTCCATCGCACTTTCCTCCTTCAATAGGGAAATCGATGACGGCAATTCAGCAGATCGTAATCCGAAGTACTTCAACTAGGAAACAGCAGTATGCCGGTCGATGCCGCACTTTGCCGGGCCCCGACGCGGGAGCGTCACGCAGGCGCAACGGCTTGAATGACGCCTTGGGCACAGAAGAGCTGCCCGTCGGCCAGCCGCGCATAATTGTGGACGATCCCTTTCTCATGATCCTGCAACTGCACGATGAAGTTGCCGCTCTGCTCCGTCCAGCTCATGAGCACGAGGTTCGGGCGTACGCTGGTCATGTCGATCTTGACCACCTCGTCAATTTTGGTGGCTCCGATCGACGCATGCACATGTAGTTCTTCCGGCGAGAAAAACGTCAGCCGGGTACGAACGGGCCGAAAACGCAGTCGAAAGTCTTACCGACAAGCGAGGCGGGAAAAACATTGGTTTCTGCCATAACACCCTCCCTGGGCGTGGCCGTTGGGACCAAGCCATTGACGAACTTCGAGGTTTCAGTCGCGAAAATGCCAGATACGCCTACTTGGAGCGCTCCAAGTGATACGATCCGCCCTTTCCAGTTTTGAGTCAACAAAATTCTTGGAGCGCTCCAAAAAATGGTCTAACTGAAGGGAAATGGGTGAATCGCAATGCCAACGCTAGCCGACGTGGGCAAGGCTGCCGGTGTCTCCCGGGGCACTGTTTCCAACGTCTTCAACCGGCCGGAACTGGTCAGGCCTGAGTTGCGCCAACGTGTCGAAGCGGCCGCGCGAGCGCTCGGGTTTGGCGGCCCCGATCCAAAGGGACGATTGCTGCGGGATGGCAAGTTCAATGCCATCGGGTTCATGCCACCTGGCGCCTACGCCATCGCCGAGGTGATGAGAAGTCCCTATGGCCGCGAGCTGGTGCTGGGCGTTTCGCTCGCCTGCGACGAGGCCGGAACGACGCTCAGCCTTGTAAACGGCACCGATAATACCCGCTTCGCCAGCATCCGCGAGGCCCTCGTTGACGGCTTCATCCTTGGTCACAGCGGGGACATCGGTCTCATAACATCGGCACAACGGCGGCGCCTGCCCTTCGTCATTCTCGAAAGCGACGCAGGTCCCGACATCAATTCGATAAAGATCGACGGCAGGAGGGGCGCGGTCGCTGCCGTCCGGCATCTGACTGGGCTGGGACACCGACATTTTGCCATCCTGTCTATACGGAGAACTCCAGGCCCTCCCATCGTGCACATGCCCGGACAGGCAAAGCGCCCGCTTCTTGCCGGCTTCTCACTCGATGACGAAAGGCTTGACGGTTTCAAACAGGGCTTGGCGGAGGCGAACCTGTCGATCGACGATGTCCCGATTATCGAGACGACGCCCGGCGATCCATCTGCTGGAGCGGTGGTGTTCGACAGTGTGCCTGAAGCAACCGCGATCCTGACCATGTCGGATTGGCAGGCGATCACAATACTCGACGAGGCGGTTTGTCGCGGCATAGAGGTGCCGGGCCACGTGTCGGTCATTGGCTTCGATGGCACTGCTGAATCCGCGCGCACCACACCTCCGCTGACGACTGTCGCGCAAGACGTGATCGGAAAAGGCAGGCTCGCCGCCCGCATGGTTCTTGACAACCAACCGCCCCGCCAAGTCGTTCTGCCCGTGGAGTTGGTGGTTCGGGCGTCCACAGCTGCGCCGAGGGCAAAAATCCGTTGAACGGACGGGGCACGTCGCTTGCGCTTGGCAAATGAGCTAACTTTGGTTCGGGTAGAGCCATTCATCCACGGTTTCAGCCTTAACCACGTAGCCAACGCAGCTAGCCGCTGGTTGGCGCTTTTCGCTGGTTTGTGACAATGATCTGTGATGTAGCGCATGGCCGCCGGGCAAAAAATCCCCGGCTTGCGCATGTTTTCCCAGTTTCCTGGGTTTTGAAGGAGTGCTCGATAAAATGGCGAATGAAAACTGGCCCGTTTACGGTGAGATCAGCGGCCCAATCGTGATGATCGGCTTCGGCTCGATCGGCCGGGGAACGCTGCCACTGATCGAACGCCATTTCCAGTTCGACAAGTCGCGCATGACGGTCATCGACCCGCGCGACACCGACCGCAAGCTGCTCGACGAGCGCGGCATCGCCTTCGTCCAGGAAGCGGTGACCGAGAAGAACTACAAGAAGCTCTTGACCCCGCTTCTGACCAATGGCGGCGGCCAGGGCTTTTGCATCAACCTGTCGGTCGATACCGGCTCGGTGGATCTGATGCGGCTCTGCCGCAAGCTCGGTGTTCTCTACATCGACACCGTCGTCGAGCCGTGGCTCGGCTTCTATTTCGACACCAAGGCGGACAACGCCAGCCGCACCAATTACGCGTTGCGCGAGTCGCTGCTCAAGGAAAAGCACGACAAGCCCGGCGGCGCCACGGCGGTCTCCACCTGCGGCGCCAATCCAGGCATGGTCTCGTGGTTCGTCAAGCAGGCGTTGGTCAATCTCGCCACCGATCTTGGCCTGGAGTTCTCGGAGCCCGCGCAGGACGACCGCGAGGGCTGGGCCAAGCTGATGAAGAAGGCCGGCGTCAAGGGCATCCACATCGCCGAACGCGACACCCAGCGCGCCAAGAAGCCGAAACCGATGGATGTGTTCTGGAACACCTGGTCGGTCGAAGGCTTCATCTCCGAGGGCCTGCAGCCCGCGGAACTTGGCTGGGGCACACACGAGACATGGATGCCGAAGAACGCCAAGAAGCACAAGCACGGCTCGAAGGCAGCCATCTATCTGGAGCAGCCTGGCGCCAACACGCGCGTGCGCTCGTGGTGTCCGACTCCCGGCGCGCAATACGGCCTGCTGGTGACGCATAATGAGGCGATCTCGATCGCCGATTTCTTCACCGTGCGTTCGAAGAAGGGCAAGGTCCAGTACCGCCCGACCTGCCACTATGCCTACCATCCCTGCAACGACGCGATGCTGTCGCTCGACGAGATGTTCGGCGCCGCCGGCAAGCCTCAGCCGGTGCATCATGTGCTCGACGAGAACGAGTTGATCGACGGCGTCGACGAACTCGGTGTGCTGCTCTACGGCCACGACAAGAATGCCTACTGGTACGGCTCGCAGCTGTCACTCGCCGAGGCGCGCAAGCTGGCGCCCTATCAGAACGCCACCGGCATGCAGGTCACCTCGGCGGTGCTCTCGGGCATGGTCTGGGCGCTGGAGAACCCCGAGGCCGGCATCGTCGAAGCCGACGAGATGGACTACAGGCGGTGCCTGGAAGTGCAGTCCCAGTACCTCGGACCGGTCAAGGGCTACTACACCGACTGGACGCCGCTCGATAACCGTCCCGGCCTGTTCCCGGATGACCTCGACCGGAACGACCCGTGGCAGTTCCGCAACATCCTTGTGCGATAGCAGCACCGCCTACCTGCCTCACCGCCTTGCAATCGCCCGGAAATCGGGCGATTGAAGGGATGCGGACCACAACGACACGCATTCATCTGGACGCATGTCGCTCTGGAAACTTGGATGCACGCCTCGTGCTTGTCGAAAATCGATTCCGATTTTCGGGCCGATGCGAGAGGAGAGGATTTTCACATGATCATTGCGCGCAAAATTCTTTCGATGAGCGTGGCGGGTGCCATTGCGACGATGCTCGCCGCCTGTGCGACCAGCGGCCCTGATGAACCGCCGATGGCAGCGGCGCCGAAAGGTGTCGAGGGCTCATGGATCGACGCCAAGGGCACCGGCCTGTCGACCTTCGCCGGCGGTACCTTCACGACGGTCGCCACCGACACCGGCCAGAAGCTTGCCGACGGCAGCTACACGATGACCGGCGCCACATCGGTGCAGATCAACGGCACCTCGCTGATCCGCCAGACCGCGGTCAGCTTCAACTGCCTGATGGTGTCGACAAGCCAGCTCAACTGCACCAGCTCCAGCGGTCAGAATTTCGTGCTGACAAGGCGCGTCTGAACCCACGACCATTCGTTTTTCAAGGACGGCGACCGGTTGGCCGCCGTCCTTTTTTATGCCGGCAAAGGGTCCCGGATTCCGCTTGCGTCATCGGGAACGCGATGGGAACATGGCCGAAGCGCCGGCTGTTATGTTCCAGTCAAGCAAGAGCGCTAATGGCCTCTGATCAGCTTTCCGGGAGACGAAGATGAAGAAGCTTGCCGCCATTGCAGCCCTGTCAGCCTCAGCCCTCGGTCTGTCGGCCGGCACGTCCTTTGCCGACTACACGCTTAACATCCTGCATATCAACGACTGGCACAGCCGCATCGAAGGCAACAACAAATATGAATCCACCTGCTCGGCGGACGAGGAAACCAAGGGCGAGTGCATCGGTGGCGCGGGCCGGCTGATCACCGCGATCGCCCAGGAGCGGAAGAAGCTGGAAGGCCAGAACGTGCTGCTGCTCAGCGCCGGCGACAATTTCCAGGGCTCGCTGTTCTACACCACCTACAAGGGCAAGGTCGAAGGCGAATTCCTCAACGACATGAAGTTCGATGCCATGGCCCTTGGCAACCATGAATTCGACGACGGCGAGGTGGCCCTGGCGCCGTTCCTCGACATGATCAAGTTCCCGGTGCTCGGCGCCAATGTGAAGGCCAATGCGCAATCCAAGCTCGGCGACCGCGTCAAGCCATCTGTTGTCGTCGAGGTCGGCGGCCAGAAGATCGGCATCATCGGCGCGATCACCAACGACACGCCGGACCTCGCTTCCCCCGGACCCAACGTCGCAATAGAGGACGACGTCAAGTCGATCACCGCCGAGGTCGAGAAGCTCAAGGGCGAAGGCGTCAACAAGATCATCGCCGTGACCCATATCGGCTACAGGCGCGAGCGCGACGTCATTGCCAAGATCCCGGGCATCGATGTCGTCGTAGGCGGTCACAGCCATTCGCTGCTGTCGAACACCGACCCCAAGGCGGAAGGCCCCTACCCGACGATGGTCGACAATCCGGACGGCTACAAGGTGCCGGTGGTGCAGGCGGCGTCCTATTCGAAATACCTCGGCGAGTTCAAGGTGGTTTTCGACGACAATGGCGTCGTCAAATCGGCCGGCGGCGACCCGATCTATCTCGACAAGTCGATCACCCCCGACCCGGCCGTGCTCGCCCGTATCAAGGAGCTTGGCGCGCCGATCGAGGCGTTGAAGAACAAGGAAGTGGCGGAAACCACCGACGTCATCGACGGCAGTCGCGAGAGCTGCCGCACCCGCGAATGCGCGATGGGCAATCTCGTCTCCGACGCCATCCTCGACCGCGTCAAGGGACAGGGCGTCGAGATCGTCATCTCCAATGGCGGCGGCCTGCGCGCCTCGATCGACAAGGGCACCGTGACCATGGGCGAGGTGCTGACCGTGCTGCCGTTCCAGAACACGCTGGCGACCTTCCAGATTTCGGGCAAGGATCTGGTGGCCGGCCTCGAGGGCGGCCTCAGCCAGGTCGAGGACGGCGCCGGGCGCTTCCCCCAGGTCGCCGGCCTGAAATATTCCTTCGACAAATCCGTCGCGCCCAATGCCGGCCGCGTCAAGTCGGTGGAAGTCATGGAGGGCGGCGCCTGGACGCCGATCAAGCCGGACAAGGACTATCTGGTCGCAACCAACAACTATGTCCGCCAGGGCGGCGACGGCTACAAGATCTTCGCCGACAAGGCCAAGAATGCCTACGATTACGGCCCCGGCCTCGAACAGGTGGTCGCCGACTATCTCGGCGCCCATCGTCCCTACACGCCGAAGCTCGACGGCCGCATCACCGAAATAGCCGCGACCGTCGCCGCGGCGCCTGCGGCCCCGGCAACCGATCCGGCCAAGCCAGCCGAAGCAGCGCCGGCCACGCCGGCGCCCGCACCGGCTGAAGCCGCCAAGCCTGCCGATGCGGCGCCGGCAATGCCCGAATTGCCGGCCAACTCGGGCGACATCGCCAACACGCCCCCGGCCATATCGACAGAGGGAGCGCCACCCCCGCCGGCGCCACCGGCAGAGGCGGCAAAACCGGCAGAAGCAGCCCCCGCCCCGGCGGCACCGGCTCCCGCCGCCGAGCCGGCAAAGCCAGCGGAGGCCGCACCGGCCGAAGCCAGCCATGTCATCGTTGCCGGCGACACTTATTGGGATCTGGCCAAGAAGGTCTATGGCGACGGTGCCAAATGGAAGGTCATTTCGGGCGCCAACAAGGGCTATGAGCCGCGCCGGCTTCCTGTTGGCGCAACGCTGACCATCCCGCCGCAATAGCCCCGCTATATGCCTGAATGACACCGCCCGTCCGAAAACCGGACGGGCGTCCTGTTTTCGGACTAATGCATGTCGCCCAAAAGTGACCTCGGTTTTGGGAGAACGACGTGCATAAAACAAAGACTTAAAGCGGGTCGTCTGAATCCATTCAGACAATCCGCTTTAAGGTGCGGCCAGACGCTGCATTGAATGCGCGCGCAAGATGGTTAGGTTCGCGTCTTCCGGAGAACCCTTATGACGCTTCCCACCCCTGCCGAACCCAAGGCCGCAAAGGCGCCCGGCCCGTTGCCCGCTGGGCATCCGCCGGTCAAGGCGGGCAAGATCGGCGTCATGCTGGTCAATCTGGGTACGCCCGACGGCACCGATTTCAAGCCGATGTGGCGCTATCTCCGTGAATTCCTGTCCGACCCGCGCGTCATCGAGCTCAACAGGGCGATCTGGTATCCGATCCTCTATGGCCTTGTGCTCACCAGGCGGCCCAAGAAGTCGGGCGCCAACTACGCCCGTATCTGGAACCGGGAGAAGGACGAGTCGCCGCTGCGCACCTATACCCGCGCCCAGGCCGAAAAGCTGGCCGAAGCGCTGAGCGACCTGCCTGATGTCGTCGTCGACTGGGCGATGCGCTACGGCAACCCTTCAACTGCAAGCATTGCCCAGCGTCTGGTCGACCAGGGCTGCGACCGCATCCTTACCTTTCCGCTCTATCCGCAATATTCGGCGACGACCACGGCAACCGCCAACGACCAGCTGTTTCGCGCGCTGATGAAGATGCGCCGCGCACCGGCCGTCCGCAGCGTGCCGCCCTACTATGACGAGCCGGTCTATATCGAAGCGCTGGCGCGCTCGATCGAACGGCATCTGGCGACGCTGGACTTCGAGCCGGAGGTGGTCATCACCTCCTATCACGGCATTCCAAAACCCTATTTCGAGAAGGGCGACCCCTATCATTGCCATTGCCAGAAGACGACGCGGCTGTTGCGCGAACGGCTCGGCTGGGATGACAAGAAACTGATCATCACCTTCCAGTCACGCTTCGGCGCGCAGGAATGGCTGCAGCCCTACACCGAAAAGACGGTGGAAAAACTCGCGCAGGACGGCGTCAAGTCGATCGCTATCGTCAATCCCGGCTTTTCCGTCGACTGCATCGAGACGCTGGACGAGATCGGCCGCGAGGCGGCTGAAACCTTCCACCATGCCGGCGGCAAAAATTTCGCCCATATACCTTGCCTCAACGATAGCGCGGAAGGGATGGCGGTGATCGAGGCGATGGTGCGGCGCGAACTGTCCGGCTGGGTCTAACCCGGAACAACACAAGCTCCGGGGCGTTAAGGCGCGCCTCCGGAGAATGCGATGCCCCGCAAACTCGACCTCAGAACTGGCCAGCCCGTCTGGTCGGCCTATCGCGCGCCTGCGGTGCCGACGGACGGCCTGATCCGGGACGTCAACACGGATGTGCTGGTCGTCGGTATGGGCATCAGCGGCGCCATGATGGCCGAGGCGCTGACGGCCGATGGCCATCGGGTCATCTGCATCGACCGGCGCGGCCCGCTGAAGGGCTCGACGGCCGCAACCACCGCACTGGTGGCATTCGAAATAGACCAGCCTCTCTCCACGCTCTCGAAGATGGTCGGCAGAGCTTCGGCCCAGCAGGCCTGGCGACGCTCGCGGCTCGCCGTTTCCAATCTCGCCGGACGCATTGCCGAACTCGGCATCAACTGTGGCCTAAGCCGCATGCCGTCACTCTATCTGGCCGGCACGATGCTTGGTCCGCCGGAACTGCGCGACGAGGCCGAGGCACGTCGGCTGGCCGGCATCGGCGCCATCTGCTTAACCCGACAACAGCTAGCCGAGAAATTCGGCATCGACCGCGAAGGCGCCATTCTCGGCCACGGCAATATCGCCCTCGACCCACGGAAGCTGACGGCTGGGCTGCTGCTGAAATCCCTGGAGCGCAAGGCACGCTTCTATGCCCCCGTCGAAGCCACAATGATCGAGGACAGCGCCGAAGCTGTTGTCGTCGGGACCAGGGATGGCCCGACCATAACCGCACGACATGTTGTTCTGGCCACCGGCTACGAACTTGTCGACATCGTGCCGGCCACCGCCCACCGGATCATCTCGACATGGGCGATTGCGACACGCCCGCAACCGCGAAATGCGCACGACGGTCGACGGCCGGGTCATTTGCGGCGGCGAGGACGAGGATTTTATCGACGAAGCGCGGCGCGACGCGCTGATCGCCGACAAGAGCACACGCATCGCCGAGAAGCTCGGCCTGATAGTTCCGCATCTCGACACCAGGCCCGATTTTGCCTGGACCGGCTCGTTCGGCACCACGACCACCGGCCTGCCCTATATCGGCGCCATTCCCCGCCACCCGCGCATCCATGCGGTGATGGGCTACGGCGGCAACGGCATCACCTTCTCGCAGGTCGCTTCCGAGATTGTCCCGGCTTCGATCAACGGGCTGGATGACATGGATGCAAGATTGTTCGCCTTCAACCGCTGAGTGCAACCCTATAAACAATCCATCATCACCTGATTGTAACGCATCTGAAATACACTTAAGTCTTTGGTGAAGTCGGCGGCGCGAGAATGGCTTGTGCGGCCTTCGTCTGAGGGAGAGCCAAATGGATTTCAGTGGTTTCGATATTGCGATTGGTGCACTTGCACTTCTGGTATTGGTGCTGCTGATCAAAGGCATCAGGACAATCCCGCAAGGTTACAATTATACGGTGGAGCGCTTTGGCCGTTACACCAAGACACTGAGCCCAGGCCTCAATTTCATTTTCCCGTTCATCGACCGTATCGGCGCCAAGATGAACATGATGGAGCAGGTGCTTGACGTTCCGAGCCAGGAAATCATCACCCGCGACAACGCCATTGTCGGTGTCGACGGCATCGCCTTTTTCCAGATCCTCAACGCGGCGCAGGCCGCCTACCAGGTTTCCGGCCTGCAGAACGCCATCCTCAATCTGACGATGACCAACATCCGTACCGTCATGGGTTCGATGGATCTCGATGAACTCCTGTCGAACCGCGACGCCATCAACGAGCGCCTGCTGCGTGTCGTCGATGAGGCAGCCCACCCGTGGGGCATCAAGATCACCCGCGTCGAAATCAAGGACATCAACCCGCCGGCCAACCTTATCGAATCGATGGGCCGGCAGATGACCGCGGAACGCAACAAGCGTGCCCAGATCCTTGCCGCCGAAGGCCTCAAGCAGTCGCAGATCCTCGAGGCCGAGGGCCGCAAGGAAGCCGCCTTCCGCGATGCCGAGGCGCGCGAACGTTCGGCCGAGGCGGAAGCCCGCGCCACCCAGGTGGTGTCGGAAGCGATCTCCAAAGGCGATGTGCAGGCGCTGAACTACTTCGTAGCGCTGAAATACACTGAAGCGCTTGGCAGGATCGGCACGGCCACCAACAGCAAGATCGTGCTGATGCCCTTCGAGGCATCGTCGCTGATCGGGTCGCTCGGCGGCATTGGCGAAATCGCCAAGGAAGTCTTCCGCAGCGAAGGCACGACCGGCTCGCAGAGGCAGGCCGCGCGCCCGCCGGTCGTTCGCCCAACCGACAACTGAGGTCGAAACCAATGATCGACCGCATCGTTTCCGAACTCGGCCCGTGGAACTGGATGGTACTCGGTTTCATCCTGCTGGTGATGGAAGTCATCGCGCCGGGTATCTTCATGCTGTGGATCGGCATCGCCGCGCTGATCATCGGCGCCGTGTCGCTGCTGGTCTGGGACGCCGGCTTCTGGACCTGGCAGGTCCAGGTCCTCGCCTTCCTGGCGCTGTCGCTGGTCTCGGCCTATGTCGGCAAGAAGCTGGTCGGCAGCCGCAACGACCCGACCGACCAGCCGCTGCTCAACCGGCGCGGCGCGCAAATGGTCGGCAGGATGGCGACACTTGCCGAGCCGATCCGGGACGGACGCGGGCGCATCAAGCTGGGCGATACGCTGTGGCGTGTCTCCGGCCCGGATTTGCCGGCCGGCACGCAAGTGCGCGTGACGGGCGCGGCCGATACGGATCTGGAATTGACCGTCGAGGCTGTCTGAATTCTTGAAACCCACCGCTTGGACAAGGTGTGTTGAGATTCAGGTCAGGCCGAGTCGAAAACGGTGGGTTCCGAGAACCGGAGCGGAGCGTACTTTGGGTACGTGAGCACCGGAAGCGCAGGAAACCGTCGTTTGCAGGCCGGCATCACCTTAAGATCAGCACACCTTAGGCGGCGCCGATACGCAGCAGGTCGTGCAGGTGGATGAGGCCGACTGGTTTCCGGCCCTCCACCACCATCAGGCTGGTGATGGCTGAATTGTTGATGGTCTGCAGCGCCGTTGCCACCAGCGTCTCCGGCGTCGCGGTCTTCGGGCCTTTTGTCATCACCTGATCCACCGTCATCGCCAGCAGGTTGCTGCCGATGTGACGGCGGATGTCGCCATCGGTGATGATGCCGACCAGCGCACCCTCGACGTCGGTGATCGCGACGCAGCCAAATCCCTTGCGCGACAGTTCCAGGATCGCGTCCTGCATGCCGGTGCCCGCAACCACCAGCGGCAGCCTGTCGCCGACATGCATGATCTCGCGGATCTGCGTCAGGTTGGCGCCGAGCTGGCCGCCCGGGTGAAAGGTGCGGAAATGATCCGGCGTGAAGCCGCGTGCTTCGAGCAGCGCGATCGCCAGCGCGTCGCCCATCACCAGTTGCAGCAGCGTCGATGTCGTTGGCGCCAGGCCATGCGGGCAGGCCTCGGGCGTGCGCGGCAGCAGCAGCACGACGTCGGCGGCCCGCGCCAGCGCCGATGTCTCTCCGGCGGTGATGGCGATCAGCGGAATGGAGAAGCGCCTGGAATAGGCGACGATGCCCATCAGTTCCTTGCTTTCTCCCGACCACGACATAGCGATGATGGCGTCGTCCCTGGCGATCATGCCGAGATCGCCGTGGTTGGCTTCGGCGGGATGGACAAAGAAAGCCGGCGTGCCGGTCGAGGCCAGCGTCGCGGCGATCTTCGAACCGATATGGCCGCTTTTGCCGACACCGGTGACGATGAGCCGGCCTTCAATCCCGGAGATCATCTCGACCGCCTGCGCGAAAGGCGCGGCCAATCCGTTCTCCAAGGCCTCGGCAAGGGCTGCAACCCCAGCCTGTTCGGTTGCCACCGTCCTCAGCGCCGAAGCGATCGAGGCTTGCCTGTCCGAAGGCTTCTTATCCAGGGATCCCGCATGCATGGCTGATGCGATTAGCGCTTTGCCGGCGCGCTGTCCAACAGAAATGGCCCAAGGCATGTTGCCCGAACGTGCGCGGTGGTTTTGACGACGGCAGGCGCCAAAACCAAAAGCTTGACGCAGGCGATATGAATCCCTTCGGAAATCAGCGCTTCAGCTGGTTGACGGGCCGCCGCCTCAACCCTCCGTTAACCATCCCCATTTACGGTTCGGTAAGTATGGCGCGCGTGCGCCGCGCAAGCAGTGGTGGCGATGTCCGGGGCCCAGCCAGAAAATTCGACAGGAAGAAAGGGCAAGGCGGTCTGCGCCTTGCTGCTGGCAACCAGCATGTTTGCCTTGCTGCGCCCGACTGCGCTCCATGCCCAGGAAACCGAACTGCGCGGCGAGGTTTCGGAATCGGCGATCCTGTCCGACCAGCAGCGCAAGGCGAGACAGCTGGCCCTGGCAGCGCAGGGTCAACAGCCGGCCAATGCCGCGCAGGACAATGCGCCGGCCCGCACCTATCTGCCGGCCAGCGCCGGTGCTGTGCCTGACGATACGGATACCGGCGATGCCATCGCGACCGGCAGCCTCTTCGACCAGCCGGCAGCCACTGACGACACGTCCGCCGACATCGCGGCGCCGCCCAAGCCTCGCCGCCGCTCATCAACTGCCGGGCAGAATGCTGCTGGCCAGGCCAAGGACAAGGCTGCCGACAAGTCGAAAAAGAAGAAGAAATCGACGGCCGACACCTCCGACATCACCGCCTCCACGACGGACGCCACCGATGGTGAAGACACCGATGCGGACACGGCCAACCGCCGCGCCCTCACCATCGACAGTGCCGACAGGCAGAAGCTCGACCCAGGCGCGGAGCGCACGGACGCCATCGAAGGCCAGAAGAAGAAACCGGAGGATGATCCGTTTGCCGCCACCGGCGTGAAATGGGGCTCCTTCGTCATCCGGCCGACGATCGAACAGGGCCTGACCGCCACCTCGAATGGCGATTCGAGCAGTGCCGGCACGTCGGCGCTGCTGTCCGAGACAGCGCTGCGCTTTTCCGCCGCCTCCGACTGGCGCGAGAACTCAGCCACGATCGACGGCTATGGCCTTTTTCGCGAGACCGTCTCCGGTTACCCGGTTCACGACGCGCAAGGGCGCATCGAAGGCCAGCTCAATGTCGACCTCGACAATGAGTTGCGCGCCATCGCCAAGCTCGGCTACGAGGCCGTGCCGGAATCGGCATCATCACCGGACGCCATTGCCGGCGTCAGCAAGCAACCGCTGCGGCAGACCATCGATGGCAGCCTCGCCGTCGAAAAGCATCTCGGCAAGATGCAGTACACGCTAACCGGCGCGGTCTCGCACGATTTTTACGGCGACGCCAAGCTCTCGGACGGCACCTCGCTGTCGCAGAAGGATCAGGACTCCACACTCTACACAGCGACGTTGCGCACCGGCTACGAGATCTCCCCTGCCCTGACCCCGTTCACTGAAATCGAGGTCGGCCGCCGGACCTATGATCAACGCATCGACAATGAAGGCTTCGAGCGCTCGTCGACGCGGCTCGGCGCCCGCGCTGGCCTTGCACTCGACATGGGCGAGAAGCTGTCGGGCGAATTCTCGGCCGGCTGGCTCAGGGAAGCGATCGACGACAAAAACCTTGATGCGATCTCGGGCGCCACCGTCAACGCCGACCTCAAATGGTCACCGGAGCGCGGCACCACGATCGGCCTGACCGGGCGGACCACCGTCGAGCCCACGACCACATCGGGCGAAAGCGGCGACATCCTCTATTCCGGTCGCCTGACCGGCGAACGCCAGATTCGCGCCAACCTCACCGCCAATGCGGCTCTGGGCCTCGACTGGCGTGACTACATCGGCATCGATGGCCATGACAGGGTGTTGAGCGCCGAGGCCGGACTGACCTGGTGGCTGAACCGCTACGCCGGCCTCACCACAAGGGTGAGGACCGAGAAGCTGACCAGCAATCTGCCGGGCCGGGACTACACCGCCAACAGCATCTTCCTCGGCGTGAAAGTCCAGCGCTGAGGACTTGCGTGCCAAACGTGCGTTGAGATCAGACCGGCCCTTCCGCAGACCGGCTGAACATCGACATCGACTTAAGATGCGGCGCCGCGGCGCTCGGATGGCTTCATCTCATCGAGAAGCGTGCGGATCACACCGGCCATGTTCTCGTTCATGTCGCTGCGCCACAGCGCGAAGGCGACGTTGGCCTCGACGAAGCCTTCCGGCGATCCGCAGTCGAACGTGCGGCCTCGATAGTGGTAGCCGTAGAAAGGCTGCTGCTTTTCCAGCTTCAGCATGGCGTCGGTGAGCTGGATCTCGTTGCCGGCGCCTTTTTCCTGGCCTTCAAGGATCTTGAAGATCTCCGGCTGCAGGATGTAGCGGCCGTTGATGTAAAGATTGGACGGCGCGGTGCCGGCCTTCGGCTTTTCCACCATCTCGGTGATGCGGAAACCGTGATGCGTGTCCTCGCCGCGGCCGACGATGCCGTATTTGTGGGTTTCGGCGGGAGCGCATTCCTGCACCGCGATGATGTTGTTGCCGGTCTCCTCGTAGAGTTCGACCATTGCCTTCGTGCAGCTCTTCTCCGACTGCATGATCATGTCGGGCAGCAACAGCGCGAAGGGCTCGTCGCCGACGAGCTCGCGGGCGCACCAGACGGCATGGCCAAGTCCCATCGGCACCTGCTGGCGTGTGAAACTGGTCTGCCCCGGCGCCGGCTGCAGCCGTTGCAGGCGGGCGAGCTGGTCGTCCTTGCCGCGCTGGGCCAGCGTGTCATAGAGTTCGAACTGGATGTCGAAATGGTCCTCGATGACGGCCTTGTTGCGGCCGGTGACGAAGATGAAATGCTCGATGCCGGCCTCGCGTGCCTCATCCACCACATACTGGATCACCGGCCGGTCGACGACGGTCAGCATTTCCTTGGGGACAGCCTTGGTGGCCGGGAGAAACCGTGTGCCGAGACCGGCGACCGGGAAGACTGCCTTGCGAACTCTCTTCATGCTTTCAATTATCCGTTTGAGGGCCAGCTCCGCAATCCCCGTTCCAAGACATTTTCACGCCGGAATTCGGGACTACTGGGCAACTGAGAGGAATGTCCACCGGTAAAGCTTCGAAGCGTCTTTTCGTTCCCGGTGGCGCCTATGGTAAACTAATTCCTAACCTGGTTCGGCGATGAATGGTCTTTCCTGAGACAGAGAAGGAGGAAAAGATGTCCGTTCGCAATGCCGCAAAAATTTTTACCAGCGTCATGGCGGCAGCCAGCCTATCGCTCGCTCTGCTGATGCCTGGCCCCGCTTTCGCCGATGCCGGTTTCCGGCAGTGGGTCGCCGGCTTCCGCGCCACCGCCGTGCAGAGCGGCGTTTCCGGCGCCCTCTACGACCAGGCCTTCAGGAACATCAGGGATATCGATCCGGTGGTGCTGGAGAAGGCGCGTACGCAGCCTGAATTCACGGCCCCTGCCTGGGACTATTTCGACAACCGCGTCCATGACCAGTCGGTCGCCGTCGGCCAGCAGATGGCCAGGAAATGGAAGCCGTGGCTGGACCGGATCGAGGCCAGGTTCGGTGTCAACCGCTACATCCTGCTGGCCATCTGGTCGATGGAATCGAACTATGGCGAGATCCTCAAGCGCGACGACGTCATGCGCAATGTCGTGCGCTCGCTGGCGACCTTGGCCTATGCCGATCCGAAGCGGGCGAAATTCGCCCGCACCCAGCTGGTCGCCGCGCTGAAGATCCTGCAGACCGGCGACATCGACGAAAGCCATCTGAGCGGATCCTGGGCCGGCGCCATGGGCCATACCCAGTTCATCCCGACCAGCTATCTGCACTATGCCGTCGACATGGACGGCAATGGCAAACGCGACATCTGGAATTCGATCCCCGATGCGCTGGCGACATCAGCCAATTTGTTGAAGAAGAATGGCTGGCAGGCCGGCAAGACCTGGGGCTATGAGGTTGCTTTGCCCGCTGGAAAGCTTCCCGGCGGCTCGAAAACACTGTCGCAATGGCAGGCGCTCGGCGTGGTCAGGGCCAACGGCAAGCCGTTCAAGAACGGCTCCGACAAGGCGACGCTGAAGGTGCCGGACGGCCGCAACGGGCCGGCCTTCCTGATGATCAAGAATTTCACGGTCATCAAAGCCTACAATAACGCCGACAAATATGCGCTGGCCGTCGGCCTTCTTGCCGACGAAATCGCCGGCTCCAGCGGTCTCGTGCAGGACTGGAAGCGGCCTTTCACCAAGCTCACTTTCGAGGAAAGGCAGGAGCTGCAGCAGCGGCTTTCCCAACATGGCCTTTATGACGGCAAGTTCGACGGCAAGATCGGCGACGGCTCGAAATCAGCCATCTTGGCCTTCCAGGCCAAGGCCGGCTTGACCCAGGACGGTTACCCGAGCATGGAAGTGTTGAAGTGGCTCCGGCAGAAATAGAGCCGCCTGCGGTGCCGCGCGGCCTTTCGGGCGCGCAAAGGACACTGTAGCAATCTGGTTGGCGCGGCATTTGCTGCGCCAAGGGATGGAGGAAACGATTGGCTTCGGCTGCGCGCATCGCAGGGCTTGTTCGTCGCATGCCGGTGCTCATCCTGGCCGTGATCGTGCTCGCCGTCGGTGTGGCTGGCGCCTTCCATGCGCCGGCCATGGCGCAGGAGCAGCAAAACCGCGGCTGGTCGCTGCGAGACCTTCTGTTCCCGCGCCGCAGCGAGCGCATCGAGCCGCCGCAGGACATCCAGAAGCCGAGGCCCAGGCCCAAGGCGAAAAAACCCCGCGCCCCGCGCCCGCCCGCGGAACCGGAAATCCCGGTGGTCGACAAGGCACCGGACGCTCGCACCGTGCTGGTGGTCGGAGACTTCATGGCGGCCGGCCTCGCCGAAGGCCTCGACACCGCCTTTGCCGAGAATGCCGGCGTCAGGATCGTCGTTCGCAGCAATGGCTCGTCCGGCTTCGTACGCGACGACTTCTACAACTGGCCCGAACAGATCAAATTGCTGATCGAGACCGAAAAACCTGCCGCCGTGATCGTCATGCTGGGTTCCAACGACCGCCAGCAGATGAAGGTGGGTGACGTGCGCGAGCAGCCCCGCTCTGAAACCTGGACCAAGGAATATGAGCGCCGGACCGAGGCGTTCGGCAAAGCTGTCGCGGAGGCAAAGGTACCCTTCCTCTGGGTCGGCATGCCGGCGTTCCGGGTGTCGAAGATGACCTCCGATATGCTGGCCTTCAACGACATCTATCATCAGGCCGCTGAAAGCCATGGCGGTGAATTCGTCGACGTCTGGGACGGCTTCGTCGATGAGAACGGTGCTTTCGTCACCAGCGGCCCCGACATCAACGGCCAGCCGGTTCGGCTGCGCGCCGATGACGGCATCAACGTCTCGAGGGCGGGCAAGCGCAAACTCGCCTTCTACACCGAAAAACCGCTGCTGAAGATCCTCGGCCTGACCGCGCCTGGAAGCGTGATTACACCGTCCGCTCCGGCGGGCGCACCTGTCGAGGCGCCGGCGCCGGCCGCGGCCCCCATCGTTATCGACCGCACCGCGCCGATGCTGCTCAGCGATCCGGCACTCGACGGTGGCTCCGAATTGCTGGGCGCGGCACCGCCGGCGAAGGCCAATCCGGACTTGCCCGGTGAAAAGCTTGTGGTCGAGGGCAAGGCACCGATTGCATCGCCCGGCCGCGCCGACGATTTCTCATGGCCGCCAAAGGCCGCGACCGATACCACGACCGCGATCAATCGTTAGTATCGCCGCACGCTCCTGGGCTCAGCGCGGGAGAACGCTTGACCCCATCAGTGCCTCGTCGATCGAGCGTGCCGCCTGGCGGCCCTCGCGGATCGCCCAGACGACCAGCGACTGGCCACGACGCACGTCGCCGGCCGCATAGAGCCTGTCCACGCTGGTCTTGTAGTCGCGGTCATTGGCCTCGACATTCCTGGAGCGGCGGCTGTCGGTGGCGATCTTCATCTGCCCGTCCAATTCTCTCGCCACACCGGCCGCGGCCGGCCCGGCAAAGCCGATGGCGATGAAGGCGAGATCGGCACGAATGACGAATTCGGTGCCGGCGATCGGCTTGCGCTTGTCGTCGACCTCGCAGCACCTGACGCCGGTCAGCTGGCCTTCCTCGCCGATGAATTCGAGTGTCGCCACCTGGAATTCGCGCTCCGCGCCTTCGGCCTGCGAGGACGAGGTGCGCATCTTGGTCGCCCAATAGGGCCAGACCGAAAGCTTGTCTTCCTTCTCCGGCGGCTGCGGACGGATGTCGAGCTGGGTGACGCGCACCGCACCCTGGCGAAAAGCAGTGCCGACACAGTCGGAGGCGGTATCGCCGCCGCCGACGACGACGACATGCTGGCCGCCGGCGATGATCGGATGCGACGGCCATGCCACCGACTGAATCGGTTCGCCGCCGACACGCCGGTTCTGCTGCACCAGATAGGGCATCGCGTCATGCACGCCGCCGAGATCGTCGCCGGGAATGCCGGCCGCGCGCGGCGTTTCCGAGCCGCCGCAATAGAGCACGGCATCATGTTCGGCGAGCAGCTCGGCAACCGGCTTGTCGACGCCGACATTGACGCCGCAATGGAAGGTCACGCCCTCACCCTGCATCTGCTCGATGCGCCGGTCGATATAGTGCTTCTCGATCTTGAAGTCGGGAATGCCGTAGCGCATCAGCCCGCCGGGCCGGCT